>JAKLHH010000215.1 GCA_022710245.1 Myxococcota bacterium | reverse complement strand
GTCGCGCGCAGCTGCCAAGCGAGCAGGTGCCCTCTGCAGCCTCCGGAGGACCTCAGCGGCGCCACCGCTGCCACCACCGCCTCGGCGCTGGCGCGTCCTCCACGCTCGCCGGGCCCTCGTCGCACGCCAGCAGGGCGAGGATCACGTCGCGGTCGACCCCGCGCCAGCCACTCCCGACGCGACCGCTGTTGAACAGGGCGTGCTGCTCCGGGTAGAGCGGGGCGAAGTCGATCGCTCGCGTCGAGCGCGAGGACACCGTTGCTGCAGGCGGTGCCGAGGACGAGCGGCGGCCCGAGCGGCCTCACCGAGGGCGCCGCCGGCGGAGCAGCGCTCCTGCGCGCCGGCTCGGGGCAGCCGGAGAGGAGCAGGCAGAGCGACAGCGCGGCGACTCTGGTCAGGGGCAGATCGGCCATCCCGGGCTCCCGTGCTCGCCTGAGCATGGTACCTCGGGGCGACCCGGCGCTCTTCCTTTGTCGGAGGGTGGGTGGACGTCGAACGGTCAGCGCGCGCGCTGGAAGAGGTAGCTCGCGCTCCGCTCGTCGTACTGCGACTCCTCGTGCTGGTAGCGGAGCCGGTCGCCGTCGATGGTGAGCCGGTCGGCGATGGTCCCGTAGAGGGTCCAGTCCTCCCACAGCTTGAGGCTGACCAGCCAGCTGTACATCTCCACGCGGCGCTCCACGCCGGTGCCGCTCTGCTCGAGGGAGGTGACGATCTTCCGCCGCTCCGTGCTCGTCACGGAGTCGAGGAGCCCCGCCGAGGAGACCGTGTACTTCTCCACCTCTGGCGCGGCGCCGACGACGCCCGAGAGGATGGTCCACGCCTTGCCGCCGCTCACCGCGCGCGCCGTGACACGCTGGCCGTCGACGGTGATGGCCACCGTGGCGCCCACGGCGTTGCCCTGCTCGTCGATCTGCTCCCAGCGACCGGCGAGAGCCGCCAGCCCCGAGGGCGCCGTGTCGTCGGCCTTCGCGCGCACGCCGCCGAGGGGGATCCGCTCCTCCGGCTCGCCCTCCCCACAGCCAGCAGCCACGAGAGCCAGGGTCAGCATCAGCAGGGTCGCGCGCATCTGCAACCTCCGTTTCACTGACGACCCTGCAGTGCAGGAAGGGTGCCCCGCGCGCCCTGCGAGATGCCTCAGGAAATCCGCCCGCGCCGGCGGCAAGGCCAAGCGCCATCAGGGGGCGAGAGGCCGCACCTGGCCCGTCGCGGTCGGCGTGGAAGGGCGCTGACGCCGCGCGGCAGGCCGAGGGTCAGCCGGAGACGACCCGGTTCCGCCCGCCGGACTTGGCCTGATAGAGCCGCTGGTCGACCAGCCCCAGCAGCGTCTGCTGATCCTTCGGCTGGCACTCCGAGAGGGCCGCGACGCCGGCGCTCGCGGTGACGCGCACCACCGCCTCGTCCAGGCGGACGGTGTGCGCCTCGATGGCGGCCCGCTGCCGCTCGGCGATGGCGGCCGCCTCGGCGAGGCTGAGCTCGCGGCAGAGGATGACGAACTCCTCGCCCCCGTAGCGCGCCAGCGTGTCCTCGGCGCGCAGCCCCTCGCCCAGCTTCAGCGCCACCTCGCGCAGGACCGCGTCGCCGCCCGGGTGGCCGTAGGTGTCGTTGACTCGCTTGAAGTGGTCGACGTCGAACATGATCAGCGAGAGGTCGGCGCCGCCGCGGAGCGCGAAGGCGAGCTCGGTCGCGAGCCGGTCCTGGAGGTACTTGCGGTTGTAGACGCGCGTCAGACCGTCCCGCACCGCCGCGTCGAAGACCCGGCTCAGCTCGGCCACCTCGGACTCGTCGGCGAGGAGGAAGTTGAGCGTCAGCGTGCCGATCTGGAGCCGGTCGCCGTGCTTCAGCTTGGCCGCCTCGGTGAGCCGCGCCTCGTTCAGGAAGGTGCCGTTGCGGGAGCCCGCGTCCTGCAGCAGGTACTCCTGCCCGATCACCATCACCTGGGCGTGGACGCGCGAGAGGCTCGGGTCATCGAAGGAGAAGGTGCAGTCGGGGAGCCGGCCGAGGGTGCTCACCACGCCCGCCTTGATGCGGAGGACGCGCCCGGCGTCGACGCCCCCCACCACCAGCAGCACCCCCTCGCCGCGCTTGCGCGGATCCACCTGCAGGTGGACGGTCTCGAGCTCCTTGCTGGGGACAGGCTTGAGCGTCACGAGACGATTCTGTCGAGAGCGCGGCCGACTGGCAAGCAAACTCGCAGCAGCGTACGAGAATGCTCGCCGCGGTCTCCGCTCACTCCTCCTTCGACGCCGGCTTGGGCACCGGCGCCACGATCACCGTGGCGTCGACGCTCTCGGGGTCCGCCTCCTGGATGCCCGGGGGAAGCACGACGCGCACCTTCTCGCGCACGCTCACCGTGGTGCCGTCGAGGCCGAGCGGCTCCGTCCGCAGCGCGACCAGCGCGGTGACGACCTTGCGCGGCCCGCTGATGCTCACCCGGAGCGGCCGCACCGTGCGGCTCACCACGCGGAAGCCCTCCGCGGGCTGCCCCTGGACCTCGAGCCGCACCGGGAGCTCGCGCCGGAAGCTCGGCTCGAAGCGGAGGTGGAAGCCCTCCGGGCGGATGTACGCGAGCTTGAGCCCCGAGGGCAGCGGGAAGAGCTCCTCGCGGAACTTGAAGTAGCCGTCCTTCGCCCCCGAGAGATCGATGGTGATCACCCCGAGGTCCTCGAAGCGGAAGCGCTGCACGCGGGAGACCGGCCCCGTCACCCCCACCCGGAGCACCGCCGGCGGCTTGGTGACCAGCACCTTCCCCGGCGGGATGCCGTAGGTGACCGGCACGCCGCCCTGCGCCGGCGCGTGCTTCTCGGAGTGGACCAGCACGAAGAGCAGCGCCGCGAGCGCCAGCGAGAGGAGCTTGAGCGCGAGGTTCGAGAAGACGGCGCGTCTCACCCAGCCCGGCATCAGCCCTTCCGATCGATGATGGTGAGGGGCTGCTCGGTGGTGTGGTCGCCCCGGGTCTGGTCACCGCGCTCGGCGGGCGGGCGGGTCTGCCGCGGCCGGCGGGCGTTCCGCTTGCGCCGGTTGCCGCCGCCCGAGATCGCCGACTCCCAGCGGCCGATCACGCGGTCGAGCCAGCCCCAGCGAGAGCGCTCGCCGGAGGCCATCAGCGCGAGGAGCTCGCGCCGCAGGGTCGGCCCGTTGAGGCTCATGTGCAGGAGCCCCGCGCTGCAGAGGCTGATGCTGCCGCGCTGCTCGCTGACCACCACGGCGATCGCGTCGGTCTCCTCGGTGATCCCGACGCCGGCGCGGTGCCGGGTGCCGAGGTCCTTGTCGAGGCCCGGGTTGCGCGAGAGCGGGAGGATCGCCCCCGCCTGCTGCAGCCACTTGTCCTTGATCACCACCGCGCCGTCGTGGAGGGGGTTGTCCGAGTTCGGCGCGAAGATGTTGTAGAGGAGCGCCTTGCTCACCCTGGCGTCCAGCGTGGTGCCCGGGTCGATGAACTCGGTCAGGTCCGCGTCTCGCTCGAAGACGATCAGCGCGCCGATCTTGTTCTTGGCCAGGAGCTCGCACGCCTGCACCACCTCCTCGATCAGCGGCACGTCCTCGGCGGCGCGGCTCGGCGAGAACATCTTGCGCCCCATGCGGCTCAGCCCGCGGCGGATGTCCGCCTGGAAGACGATGATGACGATGATCAGGATGTAGTTGATCAGGTGGTCGAGGAGCCAGCTGACCGTGGAGAACGCGAGCTGGTTCGCGCCGAAGAAGATCCCGGCGAGGAGCAGCAGGCCCGTGAGCATGTCGGCCGCGCGGGTGCCGCGGATGAGCAGCAGCACGCGGTAGATGAAGAAGGCGACGATGGCGATGTCGAGGACCGCGCTCAGGAGCCCCCAGAAGTCGAGCTGACGGAAGTGAGCGAGGAGCGCGGTCACGGCCGCGCCCCGCGCGCGGCCCAGGGGCGGCGGTCGCGGATGGCGTCGGCCAGGCGGATCGCGGGGGCCAGCTCGGCCACGTCGTGGACACGCACCGCGTCGGCTCCCGCCACCACCGCGGCGGCCACCGCGGCGCAGGTGCCGGTCAGGCGCTCGCCGACGGGCGCGCCGGTCACCGCGCCGATGAAGCCCTTGCGCGAGGGCCCGACCAGGAGCGGGTAGCCGACCTCCTCGCGCAGCGCGCCGAGGTGGCGGAGGAGCGTGAGCGAGTGCTCCGGCTGCTTGCCGAAGCCGAGCCCGGGGTCGACCCAGATCCGATCGGCGGCGACGCCGGCCTGCACGGCGCGACGCACCGAGGCGCGCAGCTCGTCGGCGACCTCGCGGATGACGTCCTCGAAGTGGACGCCGTCGTTCATCGTCTGCGGCCGGCCGCGCAGGTGCCCGAGGACGAGCAGCGCCCCGGTCTCGGCGGCGGCGGCGGCCATCGCCTCGTCGAGCCCGAGTCCGCTCACGTCGTTGATGATCGAGGCGCCCGCGGCCATCGCCTCGCGCGCCACCTGCGCCTTGTAGGTGTCGATGGAGATCGGCGCCTCGCTGCGCGCCGCGAGCCCCGCGATGACCGGCAGCACGCGCCGCAGCTCCTCCTCGACCGGGACCGGCTCGGCGCCGGGCCGCGTCGACTCGCCGCCGACGTCGATCACGTCTGCGCCCTGCTGCGCCAGGAGCACCCCGTGGCCCACCGCCTCCTCGACGCTGACGTGCCCGTCGCCCGAGAAGGAGTCGGGCGTCGCGTTCAGCACGCCGAAGACGCAGGTGCGCGACCAGTCCCACGAGAACCGGCCCACCTCTATGGGCGGCAGGACAAGGCCCATGTGCGCAATCATGTTAGCAGATCACCTGCACGTCTACCCAGAAACCCTCTCGGACCTCTCACGCCAGCGCGAGCTCGAGGCGGCCCAGCCGCGGGTCGGTGGCGACCAGCCGCACCTGGAGCGGCGCCCCCAGCAGGAACGAGCGCTCCGGCCCCACCAGCGCCGTCTCGCCAGCGTCGGGGCGGTAGGGTCCTCCGGGCAGCGCGTCGCCCGGCACGGCGCCCTCGACCTCGGTGCCGTCGAGCTGCACCATCAGCCCGAAGGGCCGCACCCGCGTCACGTGCGCGGCGAAGGTCTCCCCCACCCTGCCCTCCATCAGCGCGGCGATCAGCACGCGGCTGCGGTCGAGCTCGGCGCGGCTCGCGGCCCGCGCCCGCTCGTTGAGGTGACCGCCGAGCGCCTCCAGCGCGGTCGCCTCGCCGGCGAACTCGCGGCGGCCGGCGAGGTAGTCGCGGATCGCGCGGTGCACGGCGAGGTCCGCGTAGCGCCGGATCGGTGAGGTGAAGTGGAGGTAGAGCGGCGAGGCGATCCCGAAGTGCGGACCAGGCGCCGCCGTGTAGCGAGCGCGACCGAGGGAGCGGAGCAGGATCGAGCGGAGCGCGGGCTCGCAGGGCGCGCCGGTGATCTGCTCGTCGAAGGCGGCCAGCGAGAGCGGCGTCAGGCGAGGGCCGAAGCCGGTCTCCAGGCCGAACTGGCGCGCGGCGAGGCTCACCTCGGCCACCGCCGCCGGCGCCGGCTCGTCGTGGACGCGGTAGAGCGTGGGGACGCCGCGGTCGTGGAGCCAGGCCGCGACCGCCTCGTTGGCCGCCACCATGAAGCGCTCGATCAGCCGGTGCGCGGAGGTCGGACGCGCGCTCTCGAGGGCCGTCGGCGCGCCGCTCTCCGCGTCGAAGACGATCCGGGTCTCCTCGCGGCTGTGCTCGACCCCTCCGCGCCTGGCGCGGTGCAGGCCAAGCCGCGCGGCGGCCGTGCGCAGCCAGGGGAGCATCGGCCGCACCGTCTCGAGCGCCGGCGAGGTGACGTGCTCGTCGAGGTAGGCCGCGAGCTCGGTGTAGCTGATCCGCGCGGCGGAGCGGATCAGGCTCGGGTAGAGGTCGATCGCGCGCACCTCCGCCTCCGGGCCGAGGCGCAGCTCCACCGTGAGGCAGGCGCGGTCCCGCCCGGGCAGGAGGCTGAGCGCGTCCGTGGAGAGCTCCTCGGGGATCATCGGGAGCACGCGGCCGGCCAGGTAGACGCTGGTGCCGCGACCGCGCGCGGCGCGGTCCAGCGCCCCTCCGGCCGGGATCGCCCCCGCCACGTCGGCGATGGAGACCAGCACGCGCAGCGCGCCCTCCTCGTCCGCGGGCAGGACGGAGATCGCGTCGTCGATGTCCCGCGTGCTCGGCGCGTCGACGGTCACCGTGGGGATGGCCCGCAGGTCCTGGCGGCCGGCGAGCTCCGGCGCCACCGCTGCCTGGAGCCGGCGCGCCTCCTCGAGCGCCTCCGCCGGAAAGGCCGGCTCGAGGCCGTGCCGCGCGATGACCCGCTCGAGGGAGAGGTCCGCGGCCGCGGGGAAGACCTTGAGCAGGCGCAGGCGCGGGCCCTCGAGGGTCGCCACGGCGGCGGCCCCCACGGCGACCGGCTGCCCGGCCTCGAGCGGCCAGTCGGTGTTGGCGACCTCGGGATCGGTGCGAAGGTAGAGGGCGCCGCGCCGCTCCACCACCTCACCGAAGAGCCGCGTGCGCCGCCGCTCGACGAGCTCGAGCTGCGCCGCCGTCCAGCGACCGTCCTCGCCGCGACGGAGCACGGCGGAGGCGACGTCGTCGGCGAGGAAGAGGTTGAGGTCCGGCGGCGTGATGAAGGCGGAGAGGCCGCGCTCGACCTCGAGGAACCCGAAGCCGCGCGGGTGGACGATCACGCGGCCGGTGGCGCGCTGCTGCTTGCTGGGGTCAGCCATGCGCGGGAGGATAGCGCAAACGGGCGCTCGCAGATCGCTCTCGGGTCCGGTGCAGCCGTGCAGCCGGGACCGGATAGCGCCCTGGCCGCTTGGCGCCCGCGCTGGCCGGGTGAGATCCCAAGAATAGCCAATGATCTCCGGCGCCGTCCGCGGCGCGCTCGTTGCAAGGGTGGAGCCCATGCGACGCGTGGTCTGTCTGCTCCTGGCCCGCGGCCTCTGCTCCCCCCTGGCGGCGAGGGCGCGGCTCCGGCCACGACCCGGCGAGCGACGGCCGGCGCCCACCGCTCTCGTCCAGGCCAGCGAGCGGCTCCTGCACCACGACAGGTACACCTGGAACCACTCCCAGCGGGTGGCCACCTACGCCGGTGCCATCGCGGAGGCCCTGCACCTCGGCCGTCGTCAGGTCCGCCGGATCACGCTCGCCGCCCAGCTCCACGACCTGGGGAAGCAGGAGATCCCCGCCGCTCTGATCAACAAGCCGGGCCGCCTCGATGACGCCGAGAGGACGCGGATGCAGACGCACCCCTCGAGCGGAGCCAGGCGGGTGCGGCACCTCCTGGCGAAAGGGGTTGGACGGCACCTCCTGGCGAAAGGGGTTGGACGGCAGACCCTGCGGGTCGTCGCCGCCGGTCTGGAGGCTCACCACGAGTCCTACGACGGGACGGGCTACCCTCGAGGGCTCGCGGGACAGGAGATCCCCCTCTCCGCTCGCATCATCGCCGTCGCCGACGTGGTCGACGCGCTGGCCTCGGCTCGCTCCTACCGCGGCGCGCTCCCGCTCGAGGTCGTGGTCGACCACCTGCGCGCGGGGGCCGGCACGCAGTTCGATCCGCGGATGGTCAACGTGTTCCTCGGCCTGCTCAAGGACCCGCGGGTCGAGGCTGCCCTGCGTGCCGGGGCGGCCGATCGCTCGGCCGTGGGGAAGTAGGGCGCTGAACCTGCCGGAGCATCACGCTCGCTCATCCAGGGCTTCGAATCTACCAGGCCACCGTCAGCGTGTAGGCCCCGTAGGCCGCGGCGTCGTAGCTGTCCACCGCGAGGAGGTAGTCGCCGCTCTTCGCTGGCGTGAAGCTGAGCGTCTCCGCCGCGCCGTCGCCGTAGGTGTCGGCGAAGGCGCCGGCGCAGGCGGCGTTGATCGACGCCGCCCCGCAGGATCCTGCCGGGAAGAGGTAGAGGCCCACGTCCCAGCTCGAGCCCGGCTGCGCGGTGAAGCTGTAGCTCTGCCCGGCCGTGAGCGAGACGCGGTAGTAGCGCTGCGGTCCGTCGTAGGTCCACGAGCTGCCGCAGCTCACGGCGTCGGCGAGCTCGTTGGCGACCCCGCTCGTGTCGCCGGGGACGGTGACCGGGCTCGCCGGGAGCGCGAGCGGCGCGGGGGTCGCGCAGCTCGAGCCGTCGCCGTAGCCGACGCCCACGTCGGGCCGCGGCGCGTCCGGCACGCCCACGTCGGGGGTCGCGGGCGCGGCGCCGACCGCGAGGGCGAGCGTCGACGTCGCGGCCTGCCCGCCGGGTCCCACCTCGCGCACCGTGAGCCGCACCTGGTAGGTGCCCGCTTCGCTGGCGAGGAAGTCGCTCGTCTCGCTCTCGTGGTCGTAGATCCACAGGCCGTAGCCCGCCGGGCCGATCACCTCCCAGGCGCGCGTGACCTTGGCGCCCTCCGGATCAGCGCTGCCCGCGCTGGAGAGGTAGACGGTGGCGCCGACCGGCACGCCGGTCGGCTTGCTCGCGTCGAAGGGGTAGTCCTGCGCGCCCGAGGGCTTGCTCGGCTTGAAGCGGATGAGGGCCGTCGGCGGCAGATCGGGGACCGCCTTGGTGGTCAGGGCGCTGACGTACTGGCCGCCGTTTCCGTGGCTGGCGATGAAGTCGTAGGAGAGCTTGCCGTAGCCGCTGTCGCCCCACCACTCGCCCCACGAGTTCACGAACTCGAACCAGCCGCCGTCGGCGTCGTCGTAGCCGACGATCAGGATCGCGTGGTAGCCGTCGAGGCAGTGCGGCTCGCCGGGGCAGGTCTCGCACTCGCAGTCCCCCGCCGGCGCCGGCTGGGGGAGGCCGATCTTGCCGAAGCTCTTGTCGCCGTAGCTCCAGCCCGTGCCCTTGAAGGTGGGCACGCTGTAGCCGACGTTCGCGCCGGAGGCCAGCGCGGCCTTCAACCCGCCCACGTCCTTGCCCCAGACGCTCCCCTGCACGGCCGGCTTGGCGCCGTAGCGGCCGTAGACCTTCAGCGCCGCGGCCGCGGGGCGGTCGGCGTTCATCTGCTTGACGTCGTCGATGTACGGCCAGTGCTTGAAGCCCACCAGCAGCTGCCCGGCGGCGGTGCTCGCGGTGAGCGTGGAGTAGGCCGAGCCGAGGTACCAGCCGCCCTCGCAGTCGCTGAAGCTGCCTGACGTCTCGCGGCCGAGGGACCAGAGGTGGGGCTCGGAGATCCGCTGGTAGGCGAGCGCCTGGCTGCAGAGCATCGCCTCGAGGCTGGCGGTCGTCGCGTGCGCGACGCACCAGCCGCAGCTCCCCTGCGAGTGGATGGTCAGGCACCCGCTCAGGGTGGCGCGGTGGTCGACCTTGGCAGGGAGCGTGGTGAACGCGAGCGGCGGCGGCGAGAGCGCCTGCGTCCGCGGCCCGTCGCCGGGCAGGCGGAGCTGCGGCCGGCTCATCAGGCACGTGCGGTAGCCAGGGAGC
>JAKLHH010000214.1 GCA_022710245.1 Myxococcota bacterium | reverse complement strand
CGACTTCGCCGCCAGCTTCCCCGAGGCGCTGCACCAGCTCACGCGCTGGGTGCGCGAGGGCAAGCTCCGCCACCGCGAGGACATCGCCCATGGCCTGGAGGCAGCGCCGCGCGCGCTGATCGGCCTCTTCGAGGGGAAGAACACCGGCAAGCAGCTGGTCCAGCTCAGCGAGCCCTGAGCCGGCTGAGCAGCCCTCGTCGCCCAGGTCGAGGCTCTCGGCGAGGACCAGCGCCACCCGTCGCCGGCGACTGAAGTATCGTGGACCTTCGTCGCCAGGGTCGACGATACTTCAGAAGGAGCTGTGGCTCCTGGCCCGGAGGCGCGCCGGGCCGCGGGCCTCGTCGAGCAGGAAGGCGCGGAGGTCGGCGGCGACGGCGGCCGGCTGTTCGAGGTGCGGGTGGTGGCGGCACCCCGGGTAGACGGTGAGCGACAGCCCCTGCCACTGCTGCAGCGCGCGGCGTCCCTGCGCGACGGGCAGCACGGGATCCTTCTCGCCCCAGAAGAGCGCGGTCGGCGGGAGCTCGGCGAGCGCCCGGGTCAGCTCCGGGGGCGGCAGCCGCTGGCCGCGCGGTCCCGCCACGGCCTCCAGCGCGCGGCGGAACGCGCGCGTCGTGCCGGGTCGCCGCAGCGCCTCGCGCGTGCGCTCGATCTCCTCGGGCTCGGGGTGGCCGAAGTCCCAGGGCGTGAACCGGAGGAAGGCGCAGAGCCCCGCCTTCACGAAGAAGGGCATCATCAGCGCGCGCAGCCCGGGGAGCGTGGCGAGGCGCGCGCCGGGGCCGATCTCGCGACCGAGCCCGCCGGGCGCGATCAGCGCCAGCCGCTCCACGCGCGCCCGCGCCTCGAGGAGCAGCCAGAGCGCGAGCCCGCCCCCCAGCGAGTGCCCGACGAAGCGGGCGCGCTCGAGGCCCACCGCGTCCAGCCACGCCCGCAGCACGCCCGCGCTCCACTCGACGGTGTAGGGCGCGTCGGGGCGGCCCGAGAGGCCGTGGCCGGGGAGGTCGGGCATCAGCAGGCGGAAGTCGCGCGCGAGGAGCGGCGCGATCCGCCTCCAGCAGCGGTGCGAGTCGTGCAGCCCGTGCAGCAGCACCAGCGGCGGCCCCGCGCCGAGCTCACCCCAGGCGATGCGGGTGCCGCCGGCGGAGGTCTCGCGGGCATGGCCGATCATCTCCACGCGGTCAGTATGCCCCGGCCTTTGCGGGCATCCAAGGTCGCCTCTTCTCTACCAGCCGGCCGAGGAGGGCGGCGATGGCGGGTGCTGCCGGTGCGACGCGAAGTCCGGATCGCGCCACGCGTCGTCAGTCTGGCCCGGAGCTGCTGCGCCGCGCCTCGACGCGCTCGAGCTCTGAGGCGAGGTTGGCGCAGACGTCGTTGTGCCTGCTGTGCGTGCCCCGACCCGTTGCTGAGGCGGCCCATTTTGCCATACGATGGGGCATGTTCCGTCCTCGTCGCGTCAGCGGGACGCTGTTCCTCTTGGTCGTGGGCTGCGCGGGCTCGGCACGAGCCTCCGAGCCGACGCTCGAGGAGGCGGTGCGGGAGTTCGAGGCGCTCGACTACGCGCGGGCCATCCAGACCGCGCAGCAGGTGATCGCCCGTGGGCGGAACGGACCGGCGGAGCTGCGCCGGCTCTACGAGCTACTCGGCAGCGCCTCGGCGATCGTCGGCCACGATGCCGGCACTCGGGAGTTCTTCCAGCGACTGATCGCCCTCCACCCGGACTACGCATTGCCCAAGCACTCGTCGCCGAAGATCGCCGGACCGTTCGCTCGGGTGCGCGCCGGGTGGGGCCGCCGTCCAGGGCTGACCATCAGCCACGTCGCACCGCGCGAGGCGCGCTGCGATCAGCCGCTGGCGCTCCGGATGACGATCGTCGCGGACGAGCTGCGGCTGGTGCGCACGGCGCGCGTCGTCTACTCCCTCCCCGGTGGCCTCGAAGAGCGACGCGAGTTGGTGCCCCGCGGTGACACCGTGGTGCTCGACATCACGCCGCCGTCCGGCGGCGCCGCGCCGGGCACGTTGCGCTATCGCCTCGAGCTCCTCGACAAGCACGGCAACGTCCTGACGGCAGCTGGTACATCGACCGCGCCGCTGACGCTCCACCTCCCCGCGACGGACGCTCCACGCCCGATGGTGCGCGGCACGCCGTGGTACCGCAGGTGGTGGGTCTGGACCATCGCCGGCGTGATCGTCGGCGGCGCCACGGCAGCCGCGGTCATCGCCTCCCGCAAGTCGTCGGAGGATCTCTCCGATGTGCACGTCGCCTGGTCGGTCAAGGCGCTGCGCTGGTGAGCTCGCGCCTGTCCTGTCTGCGTCAGCACGTGGCCGCGCTCAGGTTCACTTCGGTGCTCATTCAGAAGGGAGCGGGCACACGAATTGTTGGTCGCGGCAGCTACGCCCGACCGCCCGACCTGGGCGGCGCCGCGACAAATGGTCGCGCGGACGTCAACTGTGGTTGTGATGGTCAGTGGAACGACGCCACCTATGGCGTGTAGATCTCCACGCCGGTGATCGGCGGGGCCTCCTTGAGCGCGCCGCCGGTCACGATCACCCGCTCGCCGGTCAGCGACGCGGCATGCAGGTCGCGGTTGGTGCTCAGCAGCGCCGTCGCGTACCAGGAGTTGATGGCCGGCTCGTAGATTCGCGTCAGGTCGCTGGCGTACACCCCCCCCACGACGAGCACGCGACCGTCGAGCAGGCGCGTCGCCGTGTGCTGGAAGGCGTCCCCCCCCGGTGAGCCGGCAGACACGACGGAGTCGGTGGAGGGGTCGTAGATCTCGGCGTTCTTGACCCGGCCGTTGGCCACGTCGGAGTCGCCCCCGACGAACAGTACGCGGCCGTCAAGTAGCAGGGTGGCGGTGTGTTGGAAGCGCGGTGCAGCCAGCTTGGCGCCGAGGACCTTGATCGTCCCGGTCACGGGATCGAAGAGCTCGAGCGTCGCGTGCACCAGCGTGCCGTCCGTCCCGCCGGCGATCAGCACCTTGCCGCTCTTGAGCGTCGTGGCCGTGGCCAGGTTGCGGGCAACGCCCAGCGTGGCACCCGGGCTGGACCAGAGGTCCTTCACCGGGTCGTAGAGCTCGAGCGTGGTGTCGTTGGCCGCCGACGCGTAGCCACCGACCACCAGCACTCGGCCGTCGCCGAGCAGCGTTGCGCGGTGCGAGCGGCGGAAGCTCAACGCCGGCGCGGCGGTCTTCCATGGGGCAGCGCTGTTCTGCGGGTCGTAGAGCTCGGGGCCGACGCCGACCATGCAGGTGTAGCCGTCCTCCCCGGCGCACCCCGCCACGACCAGCACCCGGCCGTCCTGCAAGAGCACCGCCTCGTGCCCCCAGTGCTCCTGGGCCATCGTACCCGCCGAGGACCAGCTGTTGGTCTGTGGGTCGTAGCGCTCGGCCGTCTTGAGCCCGCCCAGATACCCGAGGCTGCCGCCGACGACGAGCACCGTACCGTCGGCCAGCGTCGTCGCGGTGTGGCGCGCCCGCGCCTGCTTCATCGGCGCCACGGTGTCCCACCGCGCCGGCGGACGGGGCACGGCGTCGACCCGGCCGTCGGGTGGTCCAGCGTCGACGATCTGATCGCACACCCCTCCCGCACAGCGCGACTTGCATACACGGCCACAGCGACCGCAGTTCTGCCGGTCGCTGGCCAGCTGCGCTGGTGGCACGTTGTCCACGACCCCGTCGCAGTCGTCGTCCACGCCGTTGCACAGCTCCGCCTGCGGCAGGACCTGGCCGACGCAGGTGGTGAAGAGCCCCGCGGCGCAGGTCGCCGTCCCTGCCCGACATGCGCCGCGAGCGCGCGTGGCCTCGGCACCGTCGTAGCAGGCGAGCGTCGTCTCACCGCTGCAGCTCGAGTCCCCGGCGCGGCAGCAGCCGCGGACCTCCACGAGCTCGATCGTCAGCGCCAGCCCCTGCCGCGCGCTGATCGCCCGCGTCAGTCGTGCGCAGTGGTCCACCGCGCTGCCTTGACGAAAGAGCTGCAGCTCGACGCGCGAGGTGGCCTCCTGCAGCGCCAGCGCCGGGAAGACGACCGTGATCTGGTGCTGCCCCCGCACCGGGCTCGCGCAGCCGGCGAGCACCGCGAACGCGGCGAGCGTGACGGTAGTCCACAGGTCATGCTGCTCTCTGCCCACGTTCTCGCTCCGTCGAGGCTCGCGACCTCGTCGCCCCGCCGGCGCCGATGCTACCGCAAAGCTCTCGCAGCCGCCAACGGCCGCGGTCCATCCATTCCACGGGCGACCGGCGATGCCCTGTCACGCGGTTGAGGCGAAGGCGACCCGCTCAAGGGGGCGCCCTCTCCGCCTCAACCTGGGGCGTCCGAGCTCGCGAGGCCGTCGCAAGAGTTCCATCGGGGCCTCGCTGCGGTAAAATGGGGCAGGACAGGGGACGATGCTCTGCCACTCCGCCGATCGACGCCCGAGGTGTACATGAGCTCCGAGCCGCGCCTCGGCGACGAGGTGCTCCCGACGGGGACGATGATCGGCGAGACGTACCGCATCCTGCGCCGCATCGGGAGCGGCGGCATGGGGCAGGTCTACGAGGTCGAGCACGTCGATCTGCCGCGGCGTTTCGCGGTCAAGGTGCTGCGGGCGGCGAACGACGTGGATCTCGAGCAGCGCTTCCGTCAGGAAGCCAACATCATGGCGCGGCTGCTGCACCCGAACATCGTCGAGGTCGTCGACTTCCGCATCGTCGGGAACCTTCACTGCATCGTGATGGAGCACCTCGAGGGTGAGAACCTGGCGCAACGGCTGGCACGGCAGCGCCGGCTCGACGCGTCGCTGGCAGTGCGCATCGCCCGGCAGGTGGCGGCGGCGCTGGCCTTCGCGCACTGCGCTGGCGTCGTCCATCGCGACCTCAAGCCGCAGAACATCTTCCTCGTGCGGGGCAATGGGGGGGCGGAGCACGTCAAGGTCCTGGACTTCGGCATCTCCAAGTTGCGGACCGGTGCACTGGTGCTGACGCGCGAGGACACGCTGATCGGCAGCCCGCGCTACATGGCGCCAGAGCAGGCACTCGGAAGGAACGCGGAGGTCACCGAGCGCACGGATATCTTCGCCCTCGGGATCGTCGTCTACGAGATGCTCACCGGGCTGCACGCCTTCCCTGGGGACAGCGACGTGCAGGTGCTGCACGAGGTCGTGCACGAGGAGCCGCGGCCACTCGATGTGCTCGGCTTCTCGACGACGGTGAAGCGGGTCGTCGGGCGAGCGATGGCCAAGCGCCCCCTCGATCGTCACCGGACGGCGTCCGCCTTCATCCAAGAGCTCGGTGTCGCACTCAATCAGCCCGACGCGGGTGATTGGTCAAACAACGCCTGTGCGGCCACGGCGATGACTCGCTCAGAGACGCTCCCCTTCGCGACTGTCCCCGAACCAGGGCGGCAACGACGGCTGGCCAACCAGCGGCGCGCCGCGGAGCGCAAAGCCGGTGGCCCCCCGGCCGCGAACGGGAGGCGACGGCTGCTGCTCGTGGCGGTGGTCGCCGCGGCGGCAGCTCTGGGGGGGCTGCTCACCTTCGTGTTGCTCGCGCACAGGTCCGGCGTCACGACACCCGCCAGCCGCCCCGCCGGCCCGGCGACGCTGATCCTCAACACCACGCCGGGAGGAGCCGTGGTGCTGGTCGACGGCCAGCCGGCGAGGCGGACGACGCCAACGGTCCTCGCCGGCCTCGCTGCCGGGCGCCCGCTCCGCCTGACCCTGCGTCTTCCGCAGCACCTCGACCAGACGCTGGTCGTGCAGCTCGCAGCGGGCGAGGTGCGGGAGGTGCACCACACGTTCCAGGTCGCCGGGCGCGCGTTGCCCGAGGCCGCGGGCGCGCTATCCGACGCCGACGAGCCAGCTCCCGGCCACCGCCGGCGGCCGGTATCGATTGGCGCGCCGCGCGTGCGGCCGGCGACGAAGAAGGCCGCGCCGCAGGATCCCGAAACGGTGGGGTTCGGTCGCCTGACGCTGGCCTCGACGCCCTGGGCCACGGTCGAGGTGGACGGCAAGCCGGTCGGGGTCACCCCGCTCTTCGAGCTGCGCCTGGTCGCGGGGCAGCACACCGTGAGCCTCCAGAACCCTGAGCAGCGCCTCTCCAAGACGTTCACCATCGCGATCCCAAAGGACGCCGTGGTGCGCAGGAAGATCGCGCTGGAGTAGTGGCTCCGGCGTCGCCGATCGGATCATCCGAACCATCGCGAGGTCGTGTGGGGCCCATCAGCGCGAAGCCAGGGCGCCGCGCGGCGAGTAGCTCACCCGGCCATCGAGCCGCTGGCCGAGGATGGCCGTCGAGACTGGCAAGGGGTGGCCACGGTGGCGAGACCATGGACAACCATTCGCGCCCCGCCGGAGGCGTGCGGAGCCGGCATGGCTGATGCACCGCGTATTGCCTGGTCACCGGAGGACGCTGATGCGAAGCAATCGAAGGCTCGTCCTGGCGACCGCGAGCGTCGCCGTCGTGGTGGCGCTCGGTGTCACGCTCGGTCGCGGTGCCCGTCGACCGCTCCACGAGGTCAGCCACCTCCTCGACGATCCGGAGGCGGAGGCCCTCCAGGGCGAGCGCTTCTGGCTCCCCTATTCACCGACCTTCACTGGCTGCCGCGGGCTGATCGAGATCACCCTCACCCGGACCGATCTCCTGGTGGGAGCGGAGGTGGTGGTGATGATCCGCGGAGGCGCGATCGTCGGGCCCGGTGACGCTGATGACGAGCGCGACCCGCTGATACCCAGTCTGCTGGCCCGTCTCCAGCGCGAGCTGGCGCGGCTGGCCAAGGTCGAGACCAGGCTGCGAGGCAAGCTCGAGCGCGGCTTCGTGCTCAGGGCCGACAGACAGACGCCCTACCGCCTGATCGCCAGGGTCCTCTACACGGCCGCGAGCGCCAACCTCCGCGGCGAGGTCCTGACTCTGGCCCAGCCCACCTTCACCCGTCTTCCCCGACGACGCTGCCTGCCCCTCGAGGTCCTCGCGGGCACGAGCTGGTGCGAGCTGGAGTGTCCGGCTCTGCGGCGGCGCGCCCGGCGGGCAAAGCAGGTCGAGGCGGAGGGCGTGTTGAAGTTCCTGCGCCCGGGAGGCCACGCGGAGCTCAGAGAGATCGACAGGGACCATCCCGCCCCTCCGCTCACCGTGACCGTGGCCACTGATGGCCTGCGCATGAGGGCCGGGGGAGAGGACGCGCGGACCCGCGTCATCCGCTGCTCCTCGGCGCTGAACGACGGGCGGTGCACCTGGCGCGCCGACGCCGCGGGCTGGACCGACGGCCGTGACTACGCTGCGCTCTCCCGGCAGATCTCGGCGGCAGAGGCCGAGCACGCTGTGCTCCTCACGGCCGATCGCGACCTGCCCTGGCAGAGCGTCGTCCTCGCCCTGGCGGCGCTTCGAGGGAGGGTCGGCGCCGCTGTCTACCTCGGGCCGAGCGCGCGCTGACAGCTCGGCGCGGCGACACCTTCGCGATGGCTCGTTCAGGTGATGGAGTGGTGAGCCACGTGCGTCTCGAGGAACGTGCGCATCTCGCCCCAGCAGCGGCGGGCGGCCTCGCGCCAGACGAAGGCGTGGAACGCGTGCAGCTCGCCGGGGTAGTAGCGGACCTCGCAGAGCACGCCGAGGCGGTCCAGCGCCGCCTTGAGCCGCCGCGTGTCGTCGAGGAGCGGGTCGCACGTGCCCACCGCGGCGAAGCAGGGCGGGAGCGGCCGCTCGGGCGCGCCGCCCTCGAGGACGAGGAGCGGATCGGCGAGGCCGTGGGCCTCGTCGGGCGCGCTGACGCGCCCGAGGTAGGCGGACTCGGTGGTCGCCAGGTGGCCGCGGACCCAGGGGGGGAGCGCCCGCCGGGGCGCGAGGCGCCGGCGCGCCAGGCGATCGAGGTCGCTCACCTGCAGCACGCCGCAGATGGGCAGCACCGCGCGCGGGACCACGTCGAGCGCGCGCACGGCGCGGGCCGCGGGCTCCTCGCGCGGGTAGCAGGCGGCCACGGTCAGCGCCAGCGCGAGGTTCGCGCCTGCGGACTCGCCCGCCAGCACCAGCCGCCGCGGATCGGCGCCGTGCTCGGCGCCGTGAGCCACGATCCAGGCGAGCGCGGCCGCCGCGTCGTCGAGCGCGGCCGGGTAGGGGTGCGCCGGCGCCAGGCGGTAGCTCGCGTTGAAGACCACGTGGCCCATGCGGGCGAAGGCGAGCCCCATCACCCAGTGCGTGTCCTTGGAGAGGATGCGGAAGCCGCCGCCGTGGAGGTAGAGGAGCGCCGGTCGGGCCTCGCTCCCTCGCAGGCTCTTCGGGCGATAGACATCGAGGAGGTGCTCGCGGCCGCCCGGGGCGTAGCGGAGATCGCGCAGGACCTCGACCCCGTGCCGCTCGGGGCGGGCGCGCGGGTGGAGGCGCCCCGCGTGCGCGAGCCCGAGCCAGAAGTTGTCGAGGAGGAGGCGGGAGAGCTGCATCGCTCGATCGTGGGGCGTCTCCCGGGGGCAGTCAATCGCCCCGACACGACGCCCCTGTCGCGACAACGTGAAGGGCGCGCTCGCCCGAGCTGCTTTCGATCGACAGCGGCTTCTCACCTGACTACGATGCCGCGCCGACGGAGACCTCGGGCGTGGTCAGCCCGAGCGCGAGCGGCGAGGAGAGAGGAGAGCACGATGAGCGAGCCACGCGAGGCAGTCCAGGCCTTCGACGCGCTGCTGGAGACCCTGCGCACCGCGCGCGAGAGCTACGTCGGCCCCCTCGAGCACGAGCTCGACCGGCTCGAGGGTCTCCGCTACCTGATGCACCTCCTGAGCGCCGGGGTCGACCTCTACCTGGAGGGGGATCCGGAGCGGCCACGCTTCACGCGCATGGTCTCGCCGACGCGCAAGTACGGCGGCGACAACCCCGACGCGCTCTACCACTTCGCGCCGCTCCGGGGAGATCGCGCCTACCGCGTGCGCGGCCGCAAGGGGAGCGAGTGCTACCTCTCCTTCACGGTGCACGGCCGCGTCGACCCGACCCGCCTCGGCATGGCCGCCGAGCCGGTCCTCGCCGACGTCAGCGATCGCGGCATGACGCTCGAGGCGGACGGTCGCTACGAGGTCTTCCTCGGCGGCGAGGAGCGCCCCGGGAACTGGCTCCCGCTCGACCCCAGCGCGGCGTCGCTCATCGTCCGGCACTTCTACGAGCGCGAGCGGCCGGCCGCCGACGACCCCACCCTGGTCCCCGAGCTCTACATCGAGGCGCTGACCCCGGCGCCGCAGCGGGCGCCCCTCGACGACGCCGCCCTGGGCCGCCGCCTCGCCGACGTGGCCGCCTTCGTGCGCGGCAGCAGCCTCGAGCTGATCCACCTCGCCTCGCTCCCGCTGCCGTTCGTCTCGCTGACGCCGAACGAGCTCCCGCGGCCGGCGCCGTTCCGCACCTCGGGGAGCGCCTCCTGGGGCGCCG
>JAKLHH010000213.1 GCA_022710245.1 Myxococcota bacterium | reverse complement strand
CGGTACGTGACGCTCTGGGGACTGACGGCGGTGATCACCCTGGTCCTGGAGCTGTGAAGGGGTCTACGGGCGGCTGATGAAGCTGCAGGAGATCCTGGCCGGCACCGTCGCCAAGGAGGGCGTCCGCGCCACGCAGAAGCTCTGGCTCGCGTACCGCGACGCCTGGGCGCGCTTCGGCGCGGCGGTCCGTCCGTCGGTGCCGCCTCGTGAGCAGGACTCTCACCGCTGGAGCGTAGCCTGCGCGGCGATCCGACAGGCCGCGTCGAGCGCGCACAGCAGCAGCCCCGCGTCGAGGGGTGAGCCCACCTCGGCGAGGGTGACTCGCGGCCCCCAGTGCCCGCAGTCGACCGAGAAACCGAGCGCGCTCAGCTCTCGCGCCGCTACCGGGTCGATGGCCCTCGGAGGCAGGGCCCGGCGGGGGACCGCGCTCCCATCCTGGAGATAGATGCTGGACACCGGCGCTGGCGCGACCGCGCCGGGGCGGCTGTCCCTGGACTCGACGAAGATCTCGATCGCGGGGCGGCCCTCGGTCTCCCGGCAGAGCACGAGCCAGGGTCGCGGAGCGGCGCCTGCGACACCAGGGCTCCGCTCGAGGACGCTTCGGTGTGCCGTGAAGAAGTCCCAGAACCCGTCGAACCAGCTGGCGGCCGACGGCAGCAGAGCTCCGGAGCGCTCGGAGGCCAGCGTCTGGAGCACTTCGATGATGTCGGCGCGGTGCTCGAGGCTCATCCCTGGCAATACGGGGACGCCGGTCCACCCTTCCGCATGACCTGGGGCTACTCGAGCAGGGGCGCGTCCTCGAAGAACCGGTAGGAGACCGCGATGGTGTCGCCGACCTTCGGCGCGTAGGCCGACCCCGAGGCGGCGTTGAAGATGATGGCGTTGTTGACCCCGTCGTAGTCGAAGCCGCTGGCGCCCGAGCGCGGCACGAGCTTGTGGGCCAGGGCCAGCTTCAAGGTGGACGAGATCGGCACCCGCGAGAGCTTGAAGGTCGACGACGCCCCCTGCGCCGCCAGGATCAGCGCGTCGAGCGCCGCGCTGAGCACGGGCTTGTCGGTCTTGCAGACGGGCCACGACGCGCCGCCGGTCTTCTCCACGATCGCCCGGGCTGCCCAGGACGGCTCGGCGTCGGTGGCGCAGGCGGGGGAGAGCGCGATCATGCCGAAGGCCATCAGGCCCTCCTGCTTGTAGTAGGTGAGCAGCGGCGCGAACCCGGCGGTGGCCTCCACCTGGGCCTGGGTCTGCGTGCGCGAGTCCAGGTCGCCGCTCTGCAGCGGCCGCTCCTCCTCGTCGGTGACGAGGACATAGAGGAGCTTGGCCCCGGGGCGCAGCCCCAGCGACAGGTCGCCCGCCTTGGTCACCGGCGGCTTGCCCTTCAGCAGCTTGTGCAGGTTCATCCCCGCCGTGATGGGCGCCTCGGCCTCGCAGCCGCTCGGGCCCGTGGGCGTCTTGACGTAGCCGGAGAACTTCGCCTCGTCGACGGTGAAGGCGCCGCCGCTGAGCGTCACCGCCGAGTCATTGCAGCCCGCGCGCATGACCCCGACGCGGAAGTCGATGGAGGAGCTCTTCAGCCTGCCGAAGAACTCCGTCGCCGTGCTCGCGATCAGCGCCTGGTCATCCGACATGCTGCCGGAGGTGTCGATCAGCCAGACGATGTCGGCGACCGGCAGGGTCTTCACCGCGAAGCCATCGCACTCCGCCTTCAGCCCCTTGCTGCCTCGAGCCAGCGCGGTGCCGTTGGTGAGATCGCGCATCCGGATCGCCGTCGCCTTGCCGGTGTCCTCGGCCAGCGCCTTCGGCGCCACGGCCGCGAGCAAGATGACGCGGTCGCCGCGGGCCACGGTGGTCAGGCGCAGGGCGAAGGCGGTGGTGCCGGCGCCGTAGGAGGGGCCGGGCGGGATGGTCACGTCCGACTCGGCGTGGCCGCTCACCCTCGCCAGCAGCCGGTCGCGGAGCGCGGCCGGCGAGGTCGCCGCCGCGGCGGTGATCAGGCGCTGGCTGGTCACCGCCGGGAAGCCGTCGTAGGTGGTGAAGGGCTGCCGGTTGAAGACCGCGGCGATGGTCAGCCCGCCGACGGCGCTCATGCTCTGCTCGTCCGACTCGTCCTGCTTGAGCGGATCGGCGAAGCCCGCCCTGGAGAGCGCGAAGCCCGCGACGCCGGCCGTCGCGTCGTCGAAGGCGATCGCCGACTCGACGGCGCCCGCGCCGATGATGGTCACCGCGCGCGCGCTGCCGAAGGCGGGGTCGAGGGCGAGGGTCCAGTCCCCGGCCTTGCGCTGGTCGAGGCCCGGGTTGATGAGCGCGCTCGTGTTGCAGACCAGGTTGGTCTCCTCCTCAGCGTCCGGCAGGCCGTCACCGTCGGTGTCCTTGAGGCGGGGGTCGCTCTCGGTGCCCAGGCACGCGGCGGCGATCGCCGGCAGGCACTTGCCGGCCGAGCAGCTCTGGCCCTCGCCGCACTCGCTGCCCTGCGGGCAGACCGCGCGGCAGCTGCCGACGAGGCCGTCGTGGTTGCGATCCTCGTCGCCGTCGCGGACGCCGTCGCCGTCCTGGTCCGCCTGCCTCGGATCGAGGCCGACGCACTTGCCCTTCGGGCAGTCGGCGTCCTTCTCGCAGGCCTGCAGGGGGCGGGGCGTCTCGCCCTCCGGCGCGCCGACGCAGAGCTTCCCTGCCCTCACCTCGACCCCATCCGGGATCTGATCTCCGTCGCTGTCCGCGCGGCAGGGGTCGGTGCCGAGCTGGACCTCCTCGGCGTTCGAGAGGCCGTCGCCGTCGCAGTCCGCGCTCACGCAGCTGGCGCAGGGCCCACCCTCGGCGCCGGCCAGGGCGTCGGCGCCAGGTGGACCCGCGTCGCCCTCCCGGTCGACGCTGGCCCCGCACCCGGTCGTGGCCAGCAGCAGCGTCAGCGGCAGCGCGGCAGCGCGGATCGTCCGGCACCAGGAGGGACCTCTCATCGCTGTGTCTCCGGAGTGAACCTGGTGCTCAAGAAAGCACGAAGCGCGCCAGGCAGCCGCGCGCGCAGCTGGCGAGGGCGCGTCGCCGGCAACCTGTGTCCTCTCGTGCAGAACGCCGACTCGCGGCGACGGCCGCGCTCCTCCAGGCCGCGCTCGCGTCGGCCGCTGGGGTCATCGGTCCCTGGTGCGTGTCACACCACAGTCCCGAAAGTCGCCCTGGGGCCTGTCCATTCGATACCTGGATGGGCGCGGCGCGGCGGCACCTGCTCACGCGTGATGAGCTCCCGACCGTGGTGAGCTCCTGACACGGGCGTGAACGTCTCGACACCGCTCGCCTCTCCGCCCGGGAGCAAGCACAGCCGTTGCCACGACTTGGCGGTCCCGACGGGTGGGCACGCCGCTTGCTAAAGGCGGCCGGCACAAGGAGGCGATCAATGAACAGGATGCGCAGGGGATCTGGATCTTTCATGGTGATGGCCGCGCTCGCGGCGCTGCTCGCCGCGGGCTGCGGCAAGGGCACAGCCCCCACGATCTCGGAGCTCACGCTGAGCTCTGCCACCATCGCGCCGGGGAGCCAGCTCTCCGGCCAGCTCAAGGCCTCGGATCCGGACGGCCTGGCCGGGCTGAAGCTGGCGCTGCGGCTCAGCGGCCCGAGCGTGGCCCAGCCGGAGCAAACCATCGAGGTGGGCAACGCCACGGACGCGATCCGGGAGGCGCTGGTGCCGTTCGTGCTCATGATCGCGGCGCAGGCCCCCGCCGGGAGCTACACGCTCACCGCCGCGGTGATCGACGGCGACGGCGAGCGGAGCAACGAGCTCAGCGCGACCTTCGCGGCGAAGTAAGCCCCAAGCCCTCCTCGGAGCGGCCAGCCGTGACGTCCTCCCGCGGCGTCCCTGGGCGGGAGTCTGCCAGATCCCCTGCCCTCCTCGTGCGTTGGTACCGGCATCGCCAGCAACCCCGAGGTCACCAATGCAAACAGCCCGCCGCCTGCTGCCGCTCCTGCTGGGTGCCGCCCTGGTCGCTGTCCCTGCCGCCGCCGCACCGCAGCGCAGCTACCAGCGCGTGGTGATGAGCGTCGCCAACATGGTCGACAGCGAGCGGGCCCGGTCGCTGGTCGCCGCGCGGCAGCTGGACCTCATCAACGTCCTCTGGGAGGACACCGGCCGCTACGAGGGGAGCAGCGTCGGCCCCAACATCAGCGACGTCACCATCGAGGTGGACTTCGCCACCCGGCGAGGCAAGCAGGGCTCGGCGCTGATGCCCGTCATGCGCTACCCCAACTTCAGCGACAAGACCGGCGACGTCCGCCTCGACAAGTTCTTCGTCCCCGTCGGCAACGAGAAGGAGGGCGGCCAGCTCCGCGTGATCCCGCTCAGCGAGTACCTGAGCAACCCGACCGCCTACATGAGCCGGCCGCAGCACGGGACCATCAAGCGCGGCTCGCTCCTCGCCAAGCGCGACCGCCACCTGCTGGTGAGCGCGCAGGCCGCGTTCCTGCCCGTGCCGCGCGAGGGGCAGGCGACCTTCCGGCCCGTCATCTTCAACTACCAGTCCTACCGGCGCCACCCGGCGGTGCTGGTGATCCTGGTGACCCGGCAGGGCACCAGCATGAGCGTCGTCGACAACTCGCGCGACACGCTGGGCCGGGACAGCTGGGGCCAGCGCCTCTTCTTCAACGCCGGCGGCAAGCGCGCGCCGCTCACCGCCGAGCGGCTGAGCGACGTCCAGCAGCGCGGGACCACGGCCAACGGCGAGGCGGCCTCCACGCTGAAGGAGGACGCGAACCTGCTGCTGCTGATCCAGGTGCCGCTCAAGGTGCGCGCGATGCGCCGCCCGGCGATGGCGTCGCCCAAGGCCAGCAAGGCGATGGACAGCATGGGCTCGGGCGCCGGCGCCGCGCCCACCGCGCGCGGCCGCGGCGGCTCGGACGTGGAGAGCGCGGTGCTCGGGCACGGTCCGCTCGAGGGCCCCTTCACCGAGCTCGCCGGCCTCACCGTCGAGCGCGACCCCCGCTTCCCGATCCGCGTGACGGCGCAGTTCTACCAGGCCACCTCCAACGGCGTGGTGAACCACCGCGACGTCCGCGCGCTCGCGCAGCAGATCCGGCGCGTCTACCGCCAGGCCGACTACGTGGGCTCGCTCGTGCTCCCCGACGGCGCGCCGCGGCCGACGCGGTGGGACGGCGCGGGCGCGGCGCCCGCGGGCCTGACCTGGCGCGACTTCCCCGGCCTCTACGAGCGCTACGAGCGCTTCGGCCTCTGGGGCCTCTGGATCCCCGCGCCGCTCCTCGCCCGCCTCGGCGCGACGAACTGAGTCGCTGGACCACCGTCGCTCGACCGCACGGGAGCGCTGGTGGGCGAGGCGCGAGCGGGTGGTGGCGGCGAGCGGCGAAGAGCGCTACCTTCGTCGAGGACGCGCTGCCAAGAGGACGCGCTGACCCATGCCCCAGCTCCAGCTCTACAAGGACGGCCAGCTCACCCGTCGCGAGGCCGCGGAGGCCGAGGCCGCCAGCCTCGAGGCCGAGGGGTGGATCCCGGTCTTCACCCAGGATCCGCGCGTCGCCGCCTACTACGAGACCTTCCTCGAGCGGCTCGCGGCCGGCATGGCCCCGCGCGCCGAGCCCCTCGCGCTCCGCGCCGAGCTCGAGCGCAACCACGCCCTCTCCTTCCCGCCCGAGCTCTGCCGGCTCCTCGACCACCGCGATCGGCACCAGCTCTGCTGGCCGTCGGTGGGGGAGTGGCGCGTCTGGTCGAGCGACGGCTGGGCGCCGGACCCCGCCGGCAACCGCTTCGAGCAGCTGGTCCGCTGCGAGCAGGAGAACGTCCTCAGCACGGCGCTGATGGAGCACCTCGCCTGGCTGGTCCCCGTCGGCACCGCCGGGAACGGCGACGTCTACCTGGCCGCGCTCGACCCGGCCACGCCCGAGAACACCGTCGTCGCGCTCTACGATCACGAGCGCGGGAGCCTCAGCCACCTGGTCGCCGACTCCCTCTCCAGCCTGGCCTGGGCGAACCGCTGCCTCGAGCTCGCCGAGGAGGGCGAGGCCGCGGCGGTCCTCGCCGCCGAGCTCGCGCCGGTCCAGCGCCGCGTGCACCTCGGCTGGCACTACGAGGCGCTCCTCGAGCGCTCCGGCGTGCAGCCGAGCTTCGAGGGCGAGCGCGCGCACGACAAGAGCCCGCTCCTCTGGCACGCGTCCTACTGGATCAAGCTCCTCTTCAGCTGCGACCACCGCACCCCCTCCGCGGTGGAGTGGTACCGGCAGACCGCTCGGCTGCAGGCGAGCCTCGGGGCGCAGCTCGAGGCGTTCCTCGCCGGCCCGCTGCAGCGCACGCCGCCCTGGGCGCTCTACTGGCTCTGGCGCAGCTTCTGGCTGAAGGAGGACGCGGTCCTCGAGCGCGTGCTGCCCCTCTGCCGCGAGCACCGCTCGCCGGTGGTGGTCGACGCGGCGGCGCTCCTCGAGCGAGCGCGCGCAGGCGAGCCCCGCCTCGGGCACCTCGAGGACCTCCTCGCCTACCGCGAGTCCTTCCTCGCCAGCCTCGACCCGGCCGCCGCGCCCTCCGGCGTGCGCAGCCTCGCCGAGCTCGGCCTCGGCGAGGCGATGCTGCGGCGGTTCGAGGAGCGCCGCGCGAGCGAGCTCGAGGCGCTGCGGGCGGAGAAGGCGCGCGATCGCTGGAGGGTGACCCTGGTCCGCGTCGGCGAGCTGATGCCCGCGCTGAGGGCGATCCGGGAGGTCGCGGAGGTCGGGCTGAAGGAGGCCAGGGCGATCCTCGAGACGCGGCCGGCGGGGACCGTGCTGCGCGGCGTGACTCGCAAGGCGGCCGAGGCCGCGGCGGAGCGGCTCCGCGAGGCGGGCATCGAGGTCGAGGTCGGCCCCGAGGTCGACCGACCGTCCAGGGAGCCGTGATCCCGGCCGACCCGAGACCCACCAGTCCGGTCGCACCCACGGCTCGGTTTGCCGCCCCCGGCCCGTCGCGTGGCCATTGCTCCCGACGCAATTCCCGGCACTTGCGCTGGCCCGTGCGTTGCTACGTGCGACCGTGCATAGCACCGAGCGCACCGAGCACCGACCACGGAGCCTACGAGCATGCGAGCCTCGAACGCGCGCGCGAGAGCCACCCTCTGGATCACCCTCCTCCTCTGCAGCGCGTCCGTGGCCCGGGCCGAGCCCGGCAAGCTCGTCAGCACCGGCCTCGCCTCCGTCTGGCGCGCGCGGCACGACCGCGTCCAGGAGAAGATCCTCGCCCGCCAGGTCGTCCGCGCCCCCTCGGCCAGCACGGTGCAGAAGCGCCTCGCCGACCCCGCCAACCAGGCGGCGGCGCGCGCGGGCGCGGACCAGCTCAAGGCCCTCCACCAGGCAGCGCTGAGCGGCGTCGCCAGGCGCGGGACGCGGCGCGGCACCTCCGGGACCGAGGTGGAGTGGAGCGGGCGCGGCCTCGCCGGCCAGCTCGGGCTGAAGGCCGGCCAGAGCACGACCTGGGCGACGGGGAGCGCGCTCCTCGAGGTCAAGGCCGAGAGCGCGAGCCGGGTGGTGCTGACGGTCCGCCGGCACGACGTCTACCTGCAGGCGCTGCGCGGCGCGGTGGAGAAGATCGTCGCCCGCCTCGCCGCCGATCCCGCCGCCTCCCTCACGGCCAAGGACGAGCTGCGCCTGGCCCTGGCCCCGACCGACCTGCGCGCCGAGGCGATGGCGAAGCAAGGCTGCAAGCTCGAGCGGCAGGCCCAGGCGAGCGGCCTGAAGTACCGCCTGCACGTCACCGGCGAGCAGGAGACCCGGCTCTTCGCCCGCGTCTTCGGGCCGGCGGTGACGAGCTACCTGCCGGGCAACCACCACTCGCAGTACATCCACTCGGGGCTGATCTTCGACAGCTTCTTCGGGGAGCTCAACGAGCCCCTCCGCTCCACCCAGCGCACGGTCTACCCCGTCACCCTCGGCGTGCGCGAGGCCCAGCGCCTCGACACCCTCGCCGCCGCGCTGGTGAGAGACGAGAGCGGCGTGCAGGGTACGAGCTACCCCGCCAAGCGGCCGCCCGGCTACTGGCCGCCGCGGCCCGGCAAGGACTGCAAGACCGGCAACAGCTGCACCACCACGCACCACCGCGCCCCCATCGGCGCGCGCAGTCCGGAGCACGCCTGGCTCGACGAGCTGGAGGCGGCGCCGGCCGGCCAGCCCAGCCTGATGGAGCAGGTCAGCCGCGCGGGGTTCAACCGCCTCGCGAAGATCGACGAGCTCCTCGCCGCGCCGACGACCACGGCGCGCCAGCGCGAGCTGCTCGGCAAGCTGCGCCCCATCGTGGAGAGCCATGGCAGCATGGGGCTGCGGAGCTTCCCGCTCACGCTCCTCGGGCGCGCGCAGCTGAAGGACCTCCTCGGCGTCCCCTTCGATCCGACCCGGCCCGGCACCACCGACCCCGTCGGTCCGGGCCTGGCCAAGCCGTTCTATGGCGCCGCGCCGAAGCGGATCCCGGTCATCGTGCAGCTCCACCGCGACGCGCGCAGCACGATCGCCGACGACTAGGTAGGTCCTGAGCTGAGGATTGATCTTCGAAGCGGTGAGTCGACGCTCGAAGCGGTCAGCGACGCTAGAGGCGCTGCAGCGCCTTGCACGACATCTCGGCGCCGAGGCGGCAGGCCTTGTCGAGGAACTTCTTCGCCTGCGGGATGTCCCGCGGCACGCCGCGCCCGTCGCGGTGGAGCACGCCGAGGAGCCCGCACGCGTAGGGGCTGTCCTTGTCGCAGCCGAGCGCGAAGAGCTCCTGCGCGCGCTTGAGGTTGCCCTTGCCCATCTGCTCGAGCCCCGGCGACGCGCAGGAGGTGCCGTCGCCCAGGCCGCAGGCCTGCTCCATCAGCGCGTAGCCCTTCTCCTTGTCCAGCTTGAGGACCTTGCCGCGGCTGTACATCTTGCCGAGCCCGCCGCAGCACACGCTGTTCTTGCGGTCGCAGCAGGCCTGGAGCTTGCTCGCCACCTGCGCGGTGTCGGTGGCCTTCACCGCGAAGCGCAGGCAGGCGACGGGGTCGTCCTTGTCGCAGAGGCTCGCCAGCTTGTCGGGGGTGAAGTCGCCGTAGACCGTCCGCTCGCACGAGCTCATGCAGACATCCTTGGCCAGCTCGCTCTTCAGCGCGGCGCACGGCAGCTGGCACTTGTCGAGCTTCTGCTTCGGCGACGAGCAGCCGACGAGCAGGGGGAACACGAACAGGGGAAGGTAGGTGCGGGAGACCTTCATCGCTCTCTCCGTGCGCCGGTTAAACCGGCGGGGTGTTGTGAATGAAAGAGTCATACGTTGAAGGGCTAGCGACCCACGACGGCCCCGAGTCATGCGCAGTCGGTGGCAACACCGACGGCGAAGCGTTGACAGGGGTACGTGCGGGCCGGGTATTGAGCCGCGAAATCGATGCCCCGCTTCGGCGGGTACTCCGGGGTGCCGACGCCGTGGAGAGAGGCGGAAGGCCACACCCC
>JAKLHH010000212.1 GCA_022710245.1 Myxococcota bacterium | reverse complement strand
GCTCCTCATCGGCCGCCTGCTCGAGCGGCGGGAGCATAACCTCGGCGCCGAGATCGAGCAGATCAAGGAGATCCTCTGCGGCGATGCGGCCCGCCGACCGGCCGCGGGCGAGGTCTGAGCCATGCGCCTGAGGAGAAGCGAGCCCAGCGAGAGCGGGATCGACATCTCGCCGCTCATCGACATGGTCTTCATCCTGCTCATCTTCTTCATGGTCTCGACGACCTTCGTCAAGGACATGAAGCTCGACCTCGAGCGGCCGGGCGCCTCCAGCGCCAAGCGGGCCTCCACCACCGCGCTCCGGGTCCACCTCGATCGCACGGGCGGCGTCTTCCTTGACGGGCTCCCCGTCAAGGTCTGGATGCTGCAGAGCCGCGTCCGGGACCTGCTCAAGGCCGACCCGCGGCGGCCGGTCCTGGTGGTCACCGATCGTCTTGTCGCCTCGGAGAAGCTGATCGAGGTCGTGGATCAATGTCGTCTGGCGGGCGCCGCGGACGTGGGCGTCGCCACCGTCGAGGAGGCTGGCTGATGCATCGTGGGATCCTGCGCATTCTGGGAGCGACCCTCGCCGCAGCCGCAGGGACGGCTGTGGTCTTCCTGTTCGTCGACTGGATGAACCGGGCCACGCCCGCGCCTCAGAAGAAGGTGGGCCGCGGCGGCACCTCGTTCGCGGTGGAGAAGCCGAAGGAGAAGAAGCGGGTGGATCGCCCGAGCGCCGCGAAGCCCGTGCGGGAGCGCTTCACCCCGACCCCTCGCGCGCCGCTGCCCAACCTGAGCACCGGCCTCTCCGGGATCAACTTCGGCATACCCGGCATCGGGAGCGAGTCGCTCTCCGGGCTGGAGCAGGGCGTCCTCGGCGGCGAGGCTGCGCTGAGCGAGCTGACGATGACCGCCCAGTCCGTCGACGAGCCGCCGCGCCCCGAGCAGCAGGTGCAGCCGGACTACCCGCCCGCCGCCCGCGCCGAGGCGGTCACCGGGCACGTGAAGCTGCGCTTCCTGGTGGGGAGCGATGGGGGCGTGCTGGACGTCAAGGTGCTCGAAGCGCAGCCGCTCGGCGTCTTCGAGCAGGCAGCGACCTCGGCGCTCCGGCAGTGGCGCTATCGTCCGGCCCGCTACCGCGGGCAGGCCGTGAAGATGTGGGCCGAGCTGGTGATGCGCTTCAACCTGGGCTGACCTCACGATGCGACCCTCGCTCCTCCTCCTGTGCCTCTCGCTCCTCGCCTCTGGCACTGCCGGCCAGCTCGCCTTCGCTCAGGACGAGCCATCTGACGAGAAGGAGAGCCGCGAGCAGGAGGCGAGGCAGCGCGCGGCGAACCTGCTCAGGGTCGTCTCGCTGCTGCTCAAGGACGGACACCACGAGCGCGCCGCCGCCACGCTCGCGACCGTCGCCCCGACGACGCCGGGTCTCGACCGCGCGCGCTACCACACCCTCGACGGACTCCTCGCGCTGAGGCGAGGCCACCACCTGCAGGCCTCGCGGGCGCTCGAGGCGGCCCTCGCTGCAGGGCAGAAGGAGCAGAGCGCCTTCCTCCTCCTCGCGCAGGCGCGCTTCGGCCTCGGCAGGTACCGCGACGCGCTGGCCGCCATCGACCGGGCCGGCGCGCTGGCCTCGCAGCACGCGGGCGCCCACGTGCTGCGCGCCCAGTGCCACTGGCGCCTCGGCGACCGAGGGGCGGCCTGGCGCGCTCTCCAGGCAGGGCTCCGGCTCTTCCCGCGAGACCGGGAGCTGCAGCGACAGCACCTCCTCCTGCTCGTCGACCTCGGCCTCTACCAGCAGGCGACCTCCGCGGGACTGGCCTGGCTCGGGCGCGCCGCCGCCGGGGCCGGGGACTACCTGGCGATCGCCGAGGCGCTGAGCCGCAGCAAGCAGCCCGCGCGCGCGATCCTGATCCTCGAGCAGGCGCGCCTTTGCTTCCCCGAGAACGAGCTCGTCCTCAAGCAGCTCGCGCGCAGCTACCTCGGCGACCGCAAGCCGCTCGCCGCGGCGGAGCTCCTCGCGCGCGCCGCCCACCGGGTGCCCGAGTACCGCCTCGAGGCCGCCGAGCTCTATCGTCGGGCCGGCCAGCTGTACACCGCGCTCCACCACAACGAGCAGGCCTCCGACCAGAAGGGCAAGGTGCGCCAGCGGCTCGGCATCCTGATCGACCTCCAGCGCTTCGAGGAGGCAGCGGCGATGGGCCCGCGCCTCTCGCGGCTTGGCCTGCTCACCGACGAGAACATCGTCTACGCGCTGGCCTATGCCTTGTTCCAGACCCGCCGCTTCGACGAGGCCGAGCACCACCTGCGGCGGCTGACCCGGTCCGAGCTCTTCGCTCGCGGCGTCCAGCTCCGCCGCGCGATGGAGGTCTGCCGGAGGAAGCCGCAGGAATGCAGCTAGCGACGGTGGTTCGCGCCGTCACGGGGCTGAGCGCGCTCTGCGGTCTCGCCCTCTCGGTGCCGGCCGACGCGGCCGCTGACTCGCCGCCAGCCCGGGGCACCCTGCGCGGGGTCGTCTTCGACGCCGAGGGAGCGCCGCGCGCGGGGGTGAGGGTCCGCGTGGGCAGGAGCGAGCTCCGCAGCAACGCCGATGGGGCGTTCGTGCTCGACTTGCCTCCGGGCCAGCACCCGCTCCGGGTGCAGAGCGAGGGCCAGGAGCAGGCCGCCGGCGCGGTGCGCATCGTCGCGGGCGAGACGACCGAGGCGCTGATCAACCTGCGACGGGGGCAGCCGCCGCTGCTCGAGGTGGAGGCACCCGGGGCGGGGCACCGCCCCGGCGTCGCGCGCCGCGACGATAGGCCGAGGGTCGCTGTGCAGGGCAGCCTCGTCGATGCCAAGGACGGAGCCCCGGTGGCCGACGCTCGCGTCTTCGCGAGGGGCACGGCGGCCGAGGGCCGCAGCGGCCCCGACGGGAGCTTCACCATGCGCCTGCCGGTGGGCGTCCATGAGCTCACCGTCATCCACCCCAGCTTCGCCACCGAGACGGTCCCGGGCGTGGTGGTGAGCGCCGCGGGCCTCGCCCGGCCGCTCCGCCTCCGGCTGACCGCAGCCGCCGTGCAGCTCGAGGACTACACCGTGGTCGCACCGCGCATCGTCGGCGGCACCGCGGGCCTGCTGGAGCTCCGGCGCGAGGCCAGCACGGTCACGGAGCTGATCGGCGCCGAGCAGTGGTCCAAGACGGGCGACTCGGACGCGGCCTCGGCGCTCGGCCGCGTCTCCGGCATCACGGTCGTCGGCGGCAAGTATGTCTACATCCGCGGGCTCGGCGAGCGCTACTCGTCGACCACCCTGAACTCCTCCGCGCTGCCCAGCCCGGAGCCCGAGCGGCGAGTGGTGCCGCTCGACATGTTCCCCGTCGGGGTCCTCGAGGACATCGCGATCCAGAAGACCTACACGCCGGACCTCCCCGGCGACTTCAGCGGCGGCATGGTGCAACTCCGCACGCGCGGCTTCCCGGCCAGGTTCCACGCGAACCTCGGCGTCTCGGTGGGGGTCAACGACGCCTCCATCGGGCGCAGGACCATCACCCCGGCGGACAGCGGAGGCAGCGACTGGATCACCTTCGGGGCCGGCCGGCGGGCGCTGCCGGACGTCGTCCGGGCCGCGTCCGACAGAGGCAAGATCCAGCTGAAGAGCGCCTTCGCGCCGGGCTACACCGAGGAGGAGCTGGAGGCCTTCGGCGAGGCGATGCCAGGGAACTGGGGGCTGCCCGAGCGCCGGCTCTGGCCTGACCTGGGCCTGAGCGGCACCATCGGCACCAGCGGCAAGGTGCGCGGCGGTCGCGCCGGCTTCCTGTTCTCCTTCGGCTACGACAACGAGTGGCGCCGCGTGCTGCGGGACCCGCTCCTCCCGAACCTGCGGATCGGCGCGGCCGGCCTCGAGGTCGGCGACCGCCTGACCTCCACCGAGGTGGAGCACGAGGTCAAGCTCTCCACAGTCGGGACCACCGGCCTCGACCTGGCCGGCGGCAAGCACAAGCTCAGGCTCACCGCCATGATGGTGCGCATCCTCGAGGACGAGGCGCGCCGCATCGAGGGCTTCGACGCCGACTCTGTCACCACCAAGCGGGGTACGCGCGTCTGGTTCCGCGAGCGAATGCTGACCTTCGGCCAGCTGGCCGGTGAGCACGAGCTCAGGCGGCTGCCGGCCGGGAGACAGGGCCTCGGCCTGGCGCTCGACTGGCGCTACGCCTTCTCGACGGCCACGCTCGACGAGCCGGACCGCCGCTCGACCCGCTACGACGAGGAGGCCTCGCAGCCAGGCGTCTTCGTGATCTCCAACCGCCCCGACGGCAACCAGCGCTTCTACTCCACGCTCCTCGACCTCAACCACGACGTCTCGCTGGACCTCACCCTGCGCTTCCGGCAGTGGCGCGGCCTGGAGGCGAAGGTGAAGGCCGGAGCCAACGTGGGGTTCTCGAACCGTGAGGTCGACACGCGCCGCTTCAGCTTCACCGGCTCGCCCTCGGACCCCTCGGCGCTCAGCCTGCCGCCCGAGCAGCTCTTCGTACCGGCGCACATCGGGGAGAGCGGTTTCCGGTTCCTCGAGAGCACGCGGGAGACTGACAACTACCGGGCCGATCAGACGCTCTACTGCGGGTACGTGATGACGGAGCTGCCGCTGGCGCGGCCGCTGCTGCTGATGGCCGGGGTGAGGCTGGAGCAATCTGATCGCACGGTGGAGACCTTCCAGCTCTTCGCCGGCGAGGGCGCTGAGCCGATCAGGGCGCAGCCCTCGACGCTCGACGCGCTGCCGACCCTGACGCTCTCCTACCGGCCGTTCGGTCCCCAGCACGTCTTCCGGGCAGGCTATAGTCGTACGCTGAACCGCCCGCAGACCCGCGAGCTCTCGCCCGCGCCCTTCGACGACCCCGACACCGGCAAGCAGTACCGCGGCAACCCACAGCTCGGCCGCGCCATGCTCGACAACCTCGACCTGCGCTGGGAGTGGTACCCGAGCCGTCTCGAGTCGGTCTCGGTGGCTGCGTTCTACAAGCGCTTCACCGATCCGATCGAGCTCGTCGCCGTGGCCGGCGCCGCGGTGACCCTCGAGCCGCAGAACGCGGCCGGCGCCAACAACGTGGGAGTGGAGCTGGAGGCGCGCAAGCGGCTGGGCTTCATCCACCGCAGGCTACGCGACCTCACCCTCGGCGGGAACCTCTCCTTCATCTTCTCCCGCGTCGAGCTCGCCGAGGGCTCGTCGATGGTCTCCACCAACCGCAGCCGGCCGCTGCAGGGGCAGTCCCCCTGGGTGGTGAACCTCTTCCTGGCCTACGACAGCGTCCGCCTGGGCACCTCCGCGCGCCTCCTCTACAACGTCTACGGCCCCCGCATCTCGGAGGTGGGCTCGGCCGGGCGCCCCGACGAGTACGAGCAGCCCTACCACCGCCTCGATCTGGTGGCGAGCCAGCGGCTCAACCGCTACCTCAGCCTCAGCCTGAAGGCCAGGAACCTGCTCAACCTCCGTCACGAGCTGACCCAGAAGGACGAGGCCACCGGCCACGAGCTCGTGGTGGACAGCTACACGCCGGGGCGCGACTTCAGCCTCAGCCTCACCGTGGAGTATTGAGCGAGACGGTTCATGTCACCGTCGCTTCACCCAAACGCAACCTGGCCCTCCATGGATTGCGCCGGGTCGGGCGGTCCTGACCGGCGTCTGGCCTGAAAGACGACGCGACGACAGGATCGGAGTCACGGTGCCAGCTTCCCACGCTTCAGCTCCTCGCGGCCAGGTGGTGGCCGCGTTGATCGGCGCCCTCGCGGTGCTCGCGCCCTCCGGCTCACCCAGACCCCCTCGAGCCGGGCCTGACCGCGCAGCTCGGGCAGGGTGAGCGGGCGGAACGTCGCGGCGCCATCCGTCGACGCGAGCGCCGCGCCCTCCTCACCGACGACCACGATGAGCCCGCCGCCCCCGTGCACCGCGCGCAGATCACGCGACCGGCCGACGTCGACCGTGGTGAAGGTCTCGCCAGCGTCGCGGGAGACCACGAGCGCGCCGCCGACTCCGGCTCCGACGAGGAGCCCCGGAGCGCCCGACCATAGCGACCACAGCCTCGGCACCGATGGTCCACGACGCCACGTGCGCGCACCGTCGGTCGAGCGAAACACAGCAGTCGTCGGGGGCTCCCCGGACGGGCAGGCGACGAGCACCAGACCGGCCTCGTCCGCCACCAGCGCCGTGGCGGCGTCGTCGGTGGTCGCCGGGCCCGGGTGCGTGGCCCAGGTCAGACCGTCCTGCGAGGAGAGGACGCCCGGGCCGCTGCCCGGTACTCCGATGAGCTCGCTGCCGCTGTCGGCGACGTGGAAGACGTCCGCGACCTTCCTCGACTCACTCCAGCGCACCCCGTCGCTCGACACGGCGGTCTTGTGCGAGCTGGCCGCGACCCACGCTCCCAGGGTGGGCGACCAGAGCACGTGGTACCACGAGTAAAGCGGCGTCCCCGGTCTCCACCGCATCACGTCGCGCCAGATCGACGGCGCGGCGCCTGTCCTGGTCTGCCTCGAAGCTGTCTCCGTTCGGGCCCTCCGGCCAGGAGCCCGCTCGGACCCGCCGGGCGCCCGGGCGGACCGTCCCGGGGCCTTCGCGCGGGCCCTGGCCGCCGGCTTCGCGCCAGCCCCGGCTGCAGGCTTCGCGCCGGTCTTCGGCTTCGCGCGCCTGGGGTTCGCTCCCGTCGGCTTCGCCTTGTCCGACATGTCCTTCTCCTGGTTGCTTCCGGCGCTGTCTCCTGGTCCCCGAGCTAGAGCGCCGTCGTGATCGCCACCTGCGGATCTACATCTACCCCACCTTGATCTTGGCCGGCTGCCGAGCCCTGCTCGGAGCCTCCGGCAGCGGGGGGAGGCCACGCGCTCGAGGTGACCGTCGACGATGCAGGCGCTCAGCCTCGGCGAAGAGCCCCTCCGCCACCGTGGACCGCCTGCGCGGTCTTCGACGCCGCCATGAAGGTCGCCGACCTCCACTGAGGCACGGCACGTACGGCGGCGAGCTCCCCGAGCGCGTGATCTGGGGGCACACTCATCATCGGGTGGGGGTGTCGTCATCGCTCGCACCGGCGCCCGGCGGCGAGCGTCCTCATCGACGCTCGGATCCCCGCGCGGTTGCAGGGCACGCGAGGCCAGGAGGGAGGGGTGCTCGAGTGGCACGCTCCGTGCTGACGCTCTGAGGGAAGCGCACAAGAGCGAGAGGAGAAGAACGAGATGATCGACGCCACCGCCACCGCTGACGTTGTCGAGGACTCCCTCTCTGCGCTCGTCGGACCCATCGCCCCCAGCCCTCCGGCGACTCAACGGACCGAGTTCTTCCAGCGGATGCGCGCCAAGTTCGCGCGGGTCGCGCCGCAGTACGAGCTCCAGTGCCTGGTCTGGAGCGCGGGCCGCGTCCGGGCTCTGCGGCGCGAGGTGGCCGACTTCGCGGTGGGCGAGGTGGAGGGTCCGGTGCTGGAGCTCTGCTGCGGCACTGGCGGCGTCACCATCGAGCTCGCTCGCCGGTTCGAGCGCGTCATCGGCGTCGACCTGACGCCGAGCATGCTGAAGAGGGCCCGCCGGCGCCTGGAGCGCGCGGGGATCCAGAACGTCGAGCTCAGGGAGGCCGAGGTCTCGACGCTGCGCTTCCCCGAGGGCCAGTTCGCGGCGGTGGTCATCTCCCTCGGCATGCACGAGCTCCCGCGCTGGACCCGTGATCTCCTGCTGGCACAGGTGGCGCGCTGGCTGAAGCCGGGGGGGCGCTTCGTCTTCTGTGACTGCGTCAAGCCGAAGAACCGCGTCGTCGCCGCGCTCTTCAGCTGGATCGGACGCCTCGTCATCGAGAAGCACTTCGGAGAGTACCTCGACTACCCGCTGGTCGAACGCCTCGAGGAGCACGGGTTCACGCTGGCCAGGAAGAGCCGTCACCTGCTCTCCTGCTACGAGACCAGCGCCTGGCTGGCGCCGGCGCGCTAGCCGCGCCGACCATGGCCCGCCCCGGACGACGTGAGGAGCGAGTCGTGCTCGCGGCGCTGAGGAGAGCGGTCGCGTTCCTCGCCGGCCGCCGCGGGCCCTGGGCCCTCGCGCTCTGCGGCGCGCTCCTCGCGGCGCCGGCGCTGAGCCTCGGCCTCGGCGGCGTCGGCGTCGACGACGTCGTGCAGCGCGCGAGGCTCCAGGGCGTTCCCATCCCCGGCCTCGGCGCCACCCGCAACGTCTACCTCGAGCTCTTCAGCTTCTGCCCCGACGAGACCACGCGGGCCGCCATGCGCGACGTCGGCTTCCTGCCGTGGTGGACGCACCCGGCAGCGCGCTGGGCGTTCCTGCGACCGCTCAGCGCGGCGACGCACGTGCTCGACTATCGGCTGTGGCCCGATCGGATCGCGCTCCAGCACGTCCACTCCCTGCTCTGGTACGCGGCGGCCATCCTGCTCACGGCGCTCCTCCTGCGGCGACTGTGCCGCGGTCCCGAGGTGGCGGCGCTCGCGGCGCTGCTCTTCGCCGTCAGCGACACGCACGTGCTGCCGGCCGCGTGGCTCTGCAACCGCAACGCGCTCATCTCCTTCTGCTTCGGCGTGCTGGCGATCCTCGCGCACGTCCGCTGGCGACGCGGGGGCGGCGCGGTGAGCCTGGCCCTCGCGCTCGGCGCCTCGGCGGCGGCGCTCCTCGGCGGCGAGACCGCCCTCGGCGCGTTCGGCTACATCGCCGCCTACCAGGCCTTCCTCGACGGCGGATCGGGCGCGCGGCGGCTCCTCGCGCTCTCGCCCTACGGGGTCGTGGTGGTCGCCTGGCAGCTCGGCTATCACGCGCTCGGCTACGGCACCGCCGGTCTCGGCTTCTATCAAGACCCGGCCGTCAACCCGCTCGGGTTCCTCGCGGCCGCCGCCGAGCGGCTCCCCGCCCTGCTGCTCGGGCAGTGGACCCGCCTCTCGCCCGACCTCCTGCTGATCCTGCCGCGGCCCGCGCAGCTCGCCTGGACCGCCGCCGCGGTGCTCGCGGTCGGACTGCTCGCCCTCCTCTTCCGCCGGCAGCTCCGGGAGCCCGAGGCTCGCTTCTGGGCTGGCGGGATGCTCCTCAGCCTGCTGCCGACCTGCGCGACCATCCCCATGGACCGCATGCTGCTCTTCGCCGGGATCGGCGCCTTCGCCCTCCTCGCCGGGCAGGTGTCGACGCTGGGCTGGCTGGCGGGCGATCGGGCGGAGCGGCCGCGGCCGCGACCCACGACCGGAGCGGCGGCCTCCCCGTCGTCGGCAGCGCCGGAGGTCCGGCGCGGCTGGCGCGTCGCTGCCGGCGTGCTCCTCGCGATCCACGCGCTGCTCGCCCCGCTCGCCTTCCCGGTGCGCCTGCTGGGCTACCGGGCGGTGCAGCGCGCCTTCGAGCGGGCCGATCAGGCGCTCTCCGACGAGCCGGCCCTCGCGCGCCAGAGCGTGATCTGGGTGAACGGCGCGGACGTCGCTCCCGCCGGCACGACCACCTGGCACGCGCTGCGCG
>JAKLHH010000211.1 GCA_022710245.1 Myxococcota bacterium | reverse complement strand
GCCGCCCCCCCAGCCGAAGTGGACCTCCATCGCTGGTGCGCCGCAGGTCGAGGGGCACACCCTCACGTTGCTCCAGAACGGCGACGTGCTGGTCGTGGGCGGCTACCAGCCCGGGAGCGCCGGCCAGGTCGTCCTCGATACGGCCTTTCGCTACGTCGCCAGCCAGGCCACCTTCGTCGCCGCCGGCAAGCTCGCCACGCCCCGCGCCGACCACACCGCGACCTTGCTCCCGGACGGTCGGGTGCTGGTCGCTGGCGGGGTGAGCGACCTCGAGAACCTCTCCTCGGCGGAGCTCTACGATCCGGCGGCCGCGCCCGCCTCCGCCTGGAGCGCGGCGCCCGTCGCGCCGCGGGTGCTCGCCTACCACACCGCGACCACCCTGACGAACGGCAAGGTGCTCTTCGCCGGCGGCGTGGCCGGGAGCGGGAACGACTCGAGCTCCGCGTTCACCTACTACGATCCGGGGAGCTCGTCGTGGTCGGCGGCGGTCTTCGCGCTCAAGCAGGCGCGGCGGCTCCACACCGCCACGCGGCTGTCGAGCGGGAAGGTGCTCCTCGCCGGCGGCGCCAGCGGCAAGCTCGACATCTCCCTGCAGACCTACCACGACAGCCTGGAGGTCTTCGATCCGGCGACCGGGATCAGCACCCTGCTCACGGTGAGCATGAGCAAGAAGCGCGTCGGTCACGAGGCGGACCTCCTCGACGACGGACGGGTGCTGCTGGTGGGCGGCTGCTGCTACCACGAGTGCGGCGCGAACCCCCTCGTGCACGACCTCTTCGATCCGGCCACCGCGCAGGTGCTGCCGGTGCAGCCGCCGGCTTCCTACCCCTTCCGGCACGCGATGGTGAAGCTCCTCGACGGCCGCGTGCTGCTGATCGGCGGCGAGCCCCAGGATCAGCTCGCCAGGGTCGACTCGTTCGCCGTCACCGGCTGGACCAGCCTGCCGCCGCTGCTCGTCGGCCGTTCGGAGGCGCAGGCGATCCGCCTCGCGGACGGGACCGTGCTGGTCGTCGGGGGCGCCAGCGACCCCTTCGCCAACCCCGCCACCCTCGCCACCACCGCCGAGCGGCTGCTCGATCCCTGACGCCTCTCGCGGGGGGACTCTGGACAAAGCGGGGTCTTGTCCGTAGGTTTACGCCTCGGACCCTGGTCTGCCCAGGGCGCGAGAGCGAGAGGTACAAGAGATGAGCGAGCATGACAGCAAGCCCCCCGCGGCCCCGGCCGAGGAGCCCAGCAACTTCCTGGCGGAGATCGTCGACGCCGACCTGAAGAGCGGCAGGCACACCCAGGTGCGCACGCGCTTCCCGCCCGAGCCGAACGGCTACCTGCACATCGGCCACGCCAAGTCGATCTGCCTCAACTTCGGCCTCGCGCAGCGCTTCGGCGGCACCTGCAACCTCCGCTTCGACGACACCAACCCGGCGAAGGAGGAGGTGGAGTACGTCGAGTCGATCCAGGAGGACGTCCGCTGGCTGGGCTTCAGCTGGGACGACCGCCTGTACTACGCCTCCGACTACTTCGAGCAGCTCCACGCCTGGGCGGTGGAGCTGATCAAGGCGGGCAAGGCCTACGTCTGCGACCTCAGCCCGGAGCAGATCAGCGAGTACCGCGGCAACTACTACAAGCCGGGGCGCGAGAGCCCCTACCGGAGCCGCCCGGTCGAGGAGAACCTCGACCTCTTCGAGCGCATGCGGCGCGGTGAGTTCGCCGATGGCTCGCGCACGCTGCGCGCGAAGATCGACATGAGCCACCCGAACATGAACATGCGCGACCCGCCGATGTACCGGATCAAGAAGGTCGCGCACCATCGCACCGGCGACCGCTGGTGCATCTACCCGATGTACGACTACGCGCACGGCCAGTGCGACGCCATCGAGGGGATCACGCACTCGATCTGCACCCTCGAGTTCGAGGACCACAAGCCGCTCTATGACTGGTTCGTGGAGAACCTGCCGGTGCCGGCGCGCCCGCGGCAGTACGAGTTCGCGCGCCTGGCGCTCACCTACACGGTGATGAGCAAGCGCCGCCTGCTGCAGCTGGTGCAGGACGGTGTCGTCAGTGGCTGGGATGACCCGCGCATGCCCACCATCGCCGGGCTGCGGCGCCGCGGCTACACCCCCGAGGCGATCCGCGCCTTCTGTGACCGCATCGGCGTCGCCCGTCGCGACTCGCTGGTCGACGTCGGCCTCCTCGAGAACGCCATCCGCGAGGATCTCGAGCAGCGGGCGCCCCGCGCCCTCGCCGTGCTGCGGCCGCTGAAGGTGGTGATCGACAACTTCCCGGAGGGCGAGGTGCTCGAGCTGGAGGCCCCGATCCACCCGGACAACCCCTCCTTCGGCACCCGCAAGCTCGCCTTTGGCCGCGAGGTCTACATCGAGCGGGACGACTTCCGCGAGGATCCGCCGAAGAAGTGGTTCCGCCTCGCGCCCGGACGCGAGGTTCGCCTCCGCTACGCCTGCCTGATCACCTGCACGAGTGTGGTGAAGGACGAGAAGGGCGAGGTGGTCGAGCTCCACTGCACCTGGGATCCCAGGTCGCGCGGCGGCGACGCCCCGGACGGCCGCAAGGTCAAGGGGACCTCGCACTGGGTCTCGGCGGCGCACTCGGTCCCCGCCGAGGTCCGGCTCTACGACCGCCTCTTCCTGAAGGAGAACCCGATGGAGGGCGGTGAGGAGGGCTTCAAGGCGAGCCTCAACCCGGCCTCCCTCGAGCGTCTGACGGGCTGCCGGGTGGAGCCCTCGCTGGCCAGCGCGGCGCCTGGCGCGCGCTATCAGTTCGAGCGCCTCGGGTACTTCAGCGTCGACAAGGACTCGCGGACTGGTCAGCCGGTCTTCAACCGGGTGGTCCAGCTGAAGGACTCCTGGGCCAAGATCGAGAAGACGCTGCAGGGCGGCTAAGCCCGGCCGCAGCCTCCCGGATCCTCGACGCGGTCGCGCCATTTCGTGGTAATCTGGTTTGGCTCTGCAACATCGGTCAGCGGGGTCAGAGTGAGGGGCCGGGTGCTCAACCTCCGTCAGAAGAGGCTCGCAGCGTGAGGATCGGGGAGCTGCTGGTCCACCACAAGCTGGTCACCATGCGCCAGGTCGAGGAGGCCCTCGCCCGACAGCTGGTGACGGGTGGGCGTCTCGGCTCTCGGCTGGTGGAGCTCAACGTCCTCAGCCTGGATCAGCTCGCCGAGGCCCTCGGCCAGCAGCACGAGGTCCCGGTGGCGACCGTGGCGGCCCTCGAGCAGGTCAGCTCCGCCGCGCTCGGGGCGGTGTCGCGGGATCTCTGCGCCAAGCATGGGGTGCTGCCGCTGCGCGCCGAGCCGACCACCCTGCACCTCGCCATGCTGGATCCTCAGCTGCTGGACCTCGTCGACGAGATCGGGCGGCTGACCAGCATGTCGATCGTGCAGCCCTACGCCATACCCGAGCTGCGCCTCTACTACTACCTCGAGCGCTACCACCGCCTCGCGCGCCCCAAGCTGCTGCTCAGAGAGCAACCTGCACCCCGGCAGGGCGACGAGCGCCGGCGCTACCTCGAGCCGACCCCGACGAAGCCCGTCAAGAAGGGCCGAGGCGGACCGGTGTGGGAGGCGTGGGCCAGCGCCGAGGAGGTCGCGCCCTGGCCGCCGCCCGGCCCTGACGCTGCTGGACCGGCTGGCGCAGGGCCTGGTCCCGCGCGCGCTCCGCAGCCTGTCCCGACGGCCGCAGGAGCTCCCCGGCAAGGCTACGGCGCCGCGACCGCGGCGACCACGCAGCCGGCGATCCGCCCCGCGCCTCCGTCGCGGTCGGGCTGGCCGCGGGACGACAAGCCGGTGGGGCCTCCGTCGAGGTCGGGCTGGCCGAAGGGGCCTGTGCAGCAGTCGCCGACCGACGAGGCCTCGGTGGTGATCAGCGCGCGGCCACCCGGCGCTGGTCCCGCTGACGACGCCGCGCTGATCGGCGTCGCGCCGCGCTCGCGGGCGAGCGGCGGACCCGCGCGCGTCGGCCTCGCCTCCAGCCCCGGCGACGACGAGATCCCGATCGACGTGGCCATCGACGCCTTCCCGCCCTCGCCGAAGGCGACGGCCGACGCGGGCGCCGTGGCGACGACCTCGCCCCTGCCCGTCCCGACCCGGCCTCCGACGGACGAGGAGGTGCCGCTGCGGATCGGCCTGCTCTGGGAGCCGGGGGACGTGGTGCGCCTGCTCGGGCAGGCGAGCCGGCGCGAGAAGATGCTGGAGCACCTGCTCCTGCCGCTGCTGCCCGAGACCAGTCTGCAGGCGCTCTTCGTCCTGCGCGGTGAGTTCGCCGTGGCGCAAGGGGCGTGGGGCACCTCGCTCCTCGGCGACCAGGTGAAGAGCCTGGTCGTCTCCCTCGAGCAGTCGCCGCTGCTGCGCCAGGCGCGCCGAGGCCGCGTGGGGGTGCGCGGGAGCGCCTCCGATGACCCGCTGCAGGCCTTCATCGCGCGCTACCTGGGCGCCGCCGCGCCCGCAGAGGCGTGCGTGGTGCCCATCTCCTCCCGGGGCTGGGTCGCGAACCTGCTCGTGATCCAGAGCTCCTCGCGCCTGCCGCCCGACGCCCTCGAGCGCCTGCAGGGAGTGGCGCGCGCCGCCGAGGTCGCCTATGAACGGATCGGCTCGGAGGTCAGCGGCGTCCATCCCGCGCCGGCCGCGCCCCCCCCCGCGCCCACCGTCGACGAGCCCGGCCACGACGACGTCACCCCGACCGGCTTCACCGGCGAGAAGAGCCGCTCGGACAGCCTCTCGGGGAGCGTCTCCGGCAGCGGCAGCGGCAGCGGCAACGCGGAGGCGCCCACCGCGTTCGCGATCGAGGAGATGACGCTGATCCCGAAGGCCCAGCGGACCTTCGGCCGCTACTCGCTGATCTGCCGCCTCGCCTCTGGCGGCATGGCCAACCTCTACCTGGCCCAGCTCGCAGGGCCGGAGGGGTTCCAGAAGCTCGTCGCGATCAAGCGCATCCACGATCACCTGAGCAGCCACCGCGACTTCATCGAGATGTTCACCGACGAGGCCCGCCTCGCGGCCCGCATCTCGCACCCGAACGTGGTGCAGGTGCTCGAGTTCGGCCACCTCGGCGCCACGCAGTACATCGCCATGGAGTACGTCGACGGCGAGAACGTGATGGCGCTGCTGCGGGCCACCCGCGACGTCACGCTCCCCGTGTGCGCCATGATCGTGGCGCAGGCCGCCGCTGGCCTGCACGCCGCGCACGAGCTCCGCGACAGCCACGGCGCGCTCCTCAACGTGGTTCACCGCGACGTCTCGCCGGCGAACATCCTGCTCAGCTACTCGGGCGCGGTGAAGGTGGTGGACTTCGGGGTGGCGCGAGCCCGCAGCAACCTGCACGTCACCGGCGGCGGGACCATCAAAGGCAAGTTCGCCTACCTGGCGCCCGAGCAGACGCGCACCAGCGACGTGGACCGCCGCGCGGACATCTTCTCGCTCGGCATCGTCCTCTTCGAGATCACCACCCGCCGGCGCCTCTTCAAGGGCGCGAGCGACGCGGAGACCCTGCAGCTCGTGCAGCGCTCCGAGATCCCGCGCCCCTCCTCGATCATCCCCGACTACGCGCCCTCGCTCGAGCGGGTGGTGCTGAAGGCGCTCGCCGCGGAGCCCGCGGAGCGCTTCCAGACCGCCGAGGAGCTGCAGGCCAGCCTCGAGGACTACCTGCGCGAGACCGGCACCTCGATGCTCACCTCCACCCTGAGCCGCCTGATGCGGCAGGTCTTTGCGGAGCGCATCGCCCGCAAGCAGGCGCTGCTGCAGGCTCTGGAGCTGGAGGACCCGCTCTGACCTCCGGGCTCTGACCCGCCTGACCCGGCGTGCGCTGCACGCGCCGAGCTGCCATCCCAGGCCGGCGCATCACCCGCGGGCATCGAGTACCGCGGCGTCAGCGCGCTCGACCGCACCGGTCAGGCGCAGGGCTTCGGGGCAGCGCCGAGCTGTGCGACGACGGTCAGCACCGCCGCGCCGGAGGTGGTCTTCGCGGGGCTCGGGCTGCGCAGCTCGTCGTCGGTCACCGTCACGGCCGGTGCTGGCTACACGCTCGTGCAGCAGGCCACCACGCGCTTCGGCTCCCGCGCGGCCACCGAGAGCCAGATCTCCTCCGCGGCCGGCGTCGCCTCCGGCGCCTTCTCGCTGAGCGGCAGCACCTACTGGAGCTGCGTCTCGGCCACCTTCCGCTGAGCCGCCGCGCAGGTCTCTGGTCTAGGCGTTCGGAATGAACCGCGGGTTCCCCGGGAACCCCGCCGTGTGCACCAGCGCCAGCGTGTCCATGCTCAGCGCGACGCTGACGTGGATCAGCACGCCGCACCAGATCGAGCCGGTGTGCAGGCTGAGCGTGCCGAGGACGATCCCCGCCGCCACCGCGCCGAGCACCTCGGCGAGCGGCTTGTGGTAGTGGATCATGCAGTAAGGCACGGCCATGGCGAAGACGGCGTAGGCGCCCATCGGGCGCTTCAGCGTGTGCAGCATGAAGCCGCGGAAGAAGACCTCGAGCGCAAAGAACTGCACCGAGTAGAGCGCCTCCCAGGCGAGGAAGTCGGTCCACGAGCGCGCGGCGAGCTTGTAGAACGGATAGGTGTTCTGGAAGCTCTGCGTGAAGGAGACCATCACCACCGCCGGCACCACGATCAGGAAGAGGAGCCCGTAGATCCAGACGTGCCTGGTGAAGCCGCGGGCCGAGAGCCCGTAGTCGCGGAAGCGCTCGCCGGGCATCAGCAGCACGACCAGGAACGGGAGGACCACGTAGCCGAGGACGCGCGCCAGCGACCAGTAGGCGAAGCCGCCGAGCTCGAAGAAGCGGTGCTGGACGAAGGAGGGCCACCAGCGCCGCACCGCCGCGTCGTAGACGTCGCGGTCACCGAAGTACTCGATCAGGGTGAGGCTCACCGCGACCGTGCACATCACCACCAGCGGCCGGTAGTCGAAGTGGTCGGGGGGCTGCCCCGCCTTCGCCTCGGCCGCGGCCCGGTTGATCTCGCGCCAGGGCTGGAGCAGCGCGCCGCCGAGGAGCCGGCCGAGCGGACGGATGAAGACGCCGAGCCCGACCACCAGCGCCGCCGAGCCGGCGAGCTTGTGGTAGTGGGTCAGCGCGGCGACGGCCAGGTAGTAGGCGGCCATCGCCGCGAGCCAGCCCAGCGAGATGGGCAGACGGCGCGTCACTTGAGCGTGCGCAGGAACTGGGCGGCGACGCGCAGGCGGCGCCGGCAGCGCTCTCGCCCGGCCACGCACATCGTCTCGAAGAGCGGCGGTGAGGCCTTGCGCCCGGTCACCGCCAGCCGGAGCGTCATGAAGACCTCCTTGGTGGTCCAGCCGCTCTTCTCGCAGAACGCGCGCAGCTTCGGCTCCAGGGTCTCCGGGCTCCAGGTGCGGAGCGCGTCCAGCTCCTCGACGAGCCCGTCGACCATCTTCGCTGTCTCGGCGGCCTGGCGCTTCTTCGGCACCAGCTCGCCGGCGAGCGGCGCGTAGTCGAGGTCGCCGGAGAAGAAGTACTCGGTGGCAGGGACGAACTCGTCGAGCCTGCGGATCCGCTCGCGCACGAGCGGCGCCAGGCGCACGTACATCTCGCGGTTGAGCTGCCACGCGATCAGGCGGTCGGCGAGCTGCTCGTCGGAGAGCTCGCGCAGGTAGAGGCCGTTGAGCCAGGCGAGCTTCTCCAGGTCGAAGACGGGCCCGGAGAGGCTCATGGTGGCCGGGCTCAGCTCGAAGCGGCCGATCATCTCCTCGAGGGTGAACTTCTCGCGATCCTCGCCGAAGGACCAGCCCATCAGCGCGAGGAAGTTGAGCATCGCCTCGGGGAGGATGCCGGAGTCGCGGTAGTAGTCGAGGCTGACCGGGTTGCGCCGCTTGGAGATCTTCGACTTGCTGCTGTCGTTGTTGCGGAGCAGCGGCAGGTGCATGAAGGTCGGCGGCGTCCAGCCAAACGCCTCGTAGAGGCGGAGGTGCTTCGGCGTCGACGGGATCCACTCCTCGGCGCGGATCACGTGGCTGATCCGCATCAGGTGGTCGTCGACGACGTTGGCCAGGTGGTAGGTGGGGAGCCCGTCGGTCTTGAGCAGCACCTGGTCGTCGCTCTGCTCGTTCGGCAGCACCACCGCGCCGCGCAGACCGTCCTTCAGCACGGTCTCGCCGCTGCGCGGCATCTTCAGCCGGATCACGTGCGGCTCACCCGCCCTGGCGCGCGCGGCTGCCTCCTCGGGCGGGATGGCGCGGCAGGCGCCGTCGTAGCCCTGCTTGCCGGCGAGGCGCTGGCGGGTGCGCAGCTCCTCCAGCCGCTCCGCCGTGCAGAAGCAGCGGTAGGCGTCGCCCTTCTCCACCAGCATCAGCGCGTGCTCGCGGTAGGCGGCGGCGCGCTCGGACTGCCGGTAGGGCCCGCACGGTCCGCCGACGTCTGGCCCCTCGTCCCAGCCGAGGCCGAGCCAGCGGAGGCTGCGCATGATCGCCTCCTCCGACTCGCGGCTCGAGCGCGTCTGGTCGGTGTCCTCGATGCGCAGGATGAACTGCCCGCCGTGGCGGCGGGCGAAGGCATAGTTGAAGAGCGCCACGTAGGCAGTGCCCACGTGGGGATCGCCGGTGGGGCTGGGCGCGATCCGGACCCGCACGGTGGTCTCGGTCATGACAGCGCCATAGCAGAAGCCCGGGGGTGGGGTCAACGCTCGCAGTGAGCGTGATCTCCGCCACGACGGCCCGAGGGAGGTGGGACCTGCCGACGCGCGCAGGTGTGCGGGCGCCAAGGCGCCATGGACCTGCGGCGATGACGCCCCGGACGCGCGCGGAGCGCCCGATTGACCGCCCCCCCTCGGCGCGGCTACATTTACTCCATGAGACGTCTCTGCTTCGGGATCACCGCCGTGGTCCTCGCGCTGCTCGCAGCGCCACCCGCGCGGGCCACCGTGATGCTGAAGATGGAGCTGACCACGATGGTGGGTCGGGCCGACGTCATCTTCGTCGGCAAGGTGCTCAAGCTCCAGAGCCACTGGAGCGAGGATCATCGACACATCGTCACCGACTACCACTTCCAGGTGAAGCGAGCGGTGCGCGGCGCGGCGGCGGGCAGCACGGTCGTCGTGCGTTCGCTGGGCGGCGCCGTCGACGGCATCGGCATGCGCATCTCCGGGAGCCCGCAGTTCCGGGTGGGCGAGGAGGCGATGCTCTTCACCGACATCCGCAACGGGCACCGCTACGTGACGGGCATGAGCCAGGGCGTCTATCAGCTGCAACAGACGCAGTCCGGCCAGGTCACGGTGCTCGGGTCGTCGGCCGGGGTCGCGCTCGCGCGGCGCTCCGCGTCCGGTCGTCTGGAGTTGCTCAAGGAGCCGCCGCCCCAGCCCGAGCCGCTGGAGGGCTTCGTCAAGCGCGTCCACGAGACCATCGCCCTCTGCGCCCGGGAGAAGAGCCGTTGCCAACAGCCGTGACCGGGGGGTCACCGCGAATCGCGATCGGAGC
>JAKLHH010000210.1 GCA_022710245.1 Myxococcota bacterium | reverse complement strand
TGTGAAAGCGCGCGCCGTCGAACCCGGGGGCCTGGCCGGCGTAGCGCGGCGCCGAGAACGCGCAGCAGCCCACGACGCCAGCCAGCAGGGCGAGGAGGCTGACCAGCCCGAGGGCGCTCAGGGCGAGGCGCCGCGACCTCCGGCGCGTGATCATCGAGGGGAAACCACCAGGCTCATGCCGTCCGCGGTGCGGAGCCGCTCCACTGTTATAGCCCGTCCGCGCGCGCGCAGCACGCGGCATGAAGAAGTCCGCGCTCTCGGTCGAGAATTCCTGCGCGCGGAGCGCACCCCGCGAGGCTGACCCCGCGCATCTCCCCGAAGCCAGGTCTCCCGGGTGGCCGCGGCGCGCGGGCGCAGGGGCACGGGGCTTGCTCAGGGCGGAGCGCGAGGAGGTGGAGCATGGCGACCCGAACGACGGTCCTGCTCGCGGTCCTTGGCCTCGGCGCTTGCGCGACGACCTACAGCCTCCGGCCGGCGGCGGGGGGCGAGACGGGCAGGAGCTCGGCGGGAGGCATCACGCTCCTCGCCGACGCGGAGGCCTGGTCGGGGCAGCCCTACGACCTCCCCAACTACCTGACGCCGATCGCGGTGCGCATCAGCAACCGCGGCGCGTCGGACGTGCGGATCAACTACGCGGACTTCTCGCTCGTCGACGAGCAGGGCTTCCGCTACTCGGCGATCAACCCCTACACGGGGACCTCGCAGCAGGCTCCGGTGGGCAGCGCCGGGGAGCCCGCGCCGGACGTGGCGCTGGTGCTGCCGCCCTGGGCGCGGGAGCCGGCGGCCGAGGCGCGGTGCGTCCAGGCGACCCCGGTCGCGGCCCACGTGGCGGGGCGGACCGGCCACGTGGTCGTGGAGCGGGGGCAGCGCTTCTTCGTCCATCCACCGGCGCGCTACGCGTTCCGCTACTACGATCCCTGGCCGTACGGCTGGGCCGAGCCCCCGTACTACGGGACCTACGTCTATCCCTGGAACGACAGCTACTACCCGGGGACGCCCTCGAACGACGTGCTGCGCCTCGGGCTCCCCGAGGGCGTCGTGCGAGCGGGCGGGCAGATCTCCGGCTTCCTCTACTTCCAGAACGCGAGCCAGCGCGCGAACAACCTGCGGCTGACGTGGACGGTCCGTGGCCCGGACGGCAAGACCGTGGCCGTCCTCCACGTCCCCTTCGTCGTGGTCACCGACTGACCCGGCGAGCGACGGAGCACGGGAGGTGCAGCGATGAGGTCCCTGGGTCTGATGTCGATCGTCCTCGCCGCCGCGGCGATCCTGCCCGGCGCCTGCAAGGAGCGCCGCGCGCAGCCGGGCGGCGAGGCGCAGAGGGCGGCGCCGCGAGTCAGCTACCACCTGGCGCCCGCGTTCGCGCGCGCCAACGCCGAGGAGCCGGGCAAGGGCAAGCAGGTCAACCTCGCTGACATCGCCGAGCGCAGCCTCCCGGGCGTGGTGAACATCGCCTCGACCCGGGTGATCGCGCGGCCGCGCATCCCGCTGCCCTTCGACGATCCCTTCTTCCGCCGCTTCTTCGGCGAGCCAGGGCAGGGAGGCCGCGGCGAGCGCGCCCCCGACCTGCGCGAGCGCAGCCTCGGCTCCGGCGTGCTCATCTCGCGCGACGGCCTGGTCCTCACCAACAGTCACGTGGTCGAGGGCACCAGCGACATCCGGGTCACCCTCTCCGACCGCCGCGAGGTGAAGGCCAAGGTCGTCGGCACGGACCCGAAGAGCGACGTGGCGGTGCTGCGGCTCGAGGCCAAGGTCAGCGACCTCAAGATCATCCCCTTCGGCAACTCGGACCAGATCCGGCTCGGAGACGTGGTGCTGGCGATCGGTGACCCGTTCGGCGTCGGCCAGACGGTGACGATGGGGATCATCTCGGCCAAGGGTCGGGCCAACATGGGCATCGTCGACTACGAGGACTTCATCCAGACCGACGCCGCGATCAACCCCGGCAACTCCGGCGGGGCGCTCGTCAACATGCGCGGCGAGCTGATCGGCATACCCACCGCGATCCTCTCGCGCACCGGCGGGTACCAGGGGATCGGCTTCGCCATCCCCTCGAACATGGTGCGGCCGATCGTGGACAGCCTGCTCAAGTACGGCAAGGTCGTGCGCGGCTGGCTGGGGCTCGCGATCCAGGACCTCAACCCCGACCTCGCGCAGGCGATGGGGCTGAAGGAGCGAGAGGGCGTGCTGGTCTCCGACGTCACCGCCGGCAGTCCGGCCGCCAGGGCCGGCGTCCAGCGGGGTGACCTGGTCCTCGCCGTCAACGGCGCCCGGGTCGAGACCAGCGCGCAGCTCAGGCTGCTGGTCGCCTCGCAGCGGCCCGGCACCCAGGTCCGGCTCGAGCTCTCCCGCCGCGGCAGGCGGGTCTCGATGACCGCCACCCTCGGCCAGATGCCAGCCTCGGCCGCGGGCGGGCCGCAGCAGGAGGAGCGGCAAGGGCTCCTCGGCGGGCTCCGCGTGCGCGCGCTCGATCCGTCGCTGCGCGAGAAGCTCGGCGTGCCGCCGGGGATCAAGGGCGGCGTCGTCGTCGAGGGGCTCGAGGCGGGGAGCGCGGCCGCCAGCTCGGGGCTGCGGCCCGGCGACGTGATCGTCGAGCTCAACCAGCACGCGGTCGCCTCGGTGCCGGAGTTCACGCGGCTCTACAAGCAGGCCGGCGACAAGATCGCGCTGCTGGTCCTGCGCGACGGCAACACGCTCTACCTGGTGCTGTCGAAGCGCTAGCTGGATGTCGCCGCCACCTGCACCGGGATAGTCGGGAAGACGGTGGGGTTGGCCCAGAGCGCGCCGCCCACCGCCTGCGGCAGCGCGAGCTGCGGGGCGGGGCCGGCCTCGACACCCGCCTCGGGCGCGGCCGGGGCGTGGTCGGGGAGCGCGGCCTCGCCGCTCACCGCCCGCTGATCCACCGCCGGCGCGAGGTCGCGCCCAGCGTCGGCGACCGGCGAGGGGCTGGAGTCACAGGCGGCGGCGAGGCAGAGCAGCGGCGAGTCGGCAGCACCTCATCGGGGCCTCCATGGCGGCGAGGGTCGCACCGCGCCGACGGCGGTCGCAAGCCGGATCCGCCCGCCGGTGGCGGCCGCGCGGGGGTGCGTGGTATTCTTCCGCGTCGACGCACACCGGCGTGTCGTCGTACAACAGCGCGATCATGAGCAGCCTCGTCGGCACCACCCTCGGCAAGTACGTCCTCCAGCGGCCCCTCGGCAGCGGCGGCATGGGCGAGGTCTTCCTCGGCGTGCAGCCGGCGATCGGCGCGATGGTCGCGATCAAGGTGCTGAACGTCCGCTTCGCGGAGGACCCGGGAGTGGTCGAGCGCTTCTTCAACGAGGCGCGCGCGGTCAACCAGATCCGTCACGAGAGCATCATCAACGTCCTCGATCTCGACATGCTCCCCGACGGGCGACCCTTCATCGTCATGGAGTACGTGGACGGGCGGCCGCTCTCGCACCTGATCCAGCAGCACTCGCCGCTCGGGCTGGGCGGCGTCGCGCGCGTGCTGGGCGAGGCGCTCGACGCGCTGCAGGCGGCGCACCGCCGGGCGATCATCCACCGCGACCTCAAGCCCGACAACCTGATGGTGACCCGCGGCGGGCGGGTGAAGGTGCTCGACTTCGGCATCGCCAAGCTCGGCGGCGAGGTGACCGCCCCCGCGCTCACCCGCAGCGGCGAGCTCCTCGGCACGCCGCACTACATGGCGCCGGAGCAGATCGCGGCGGCGGCGGTCGACGGGCGCACCGACGTCTACGCGGCCGGCGTCATCCTCTTCGAGGCGACCACCGGGCAGAAGCCGTTCAACGCCGAGTCGCTCTACGACCTCTTCAAGCAGCACATGGAGCTGCCGCCGCCCTCGCCGCGGGCGCTGCGACCGGATCTCCCGCCCGCCTACGAGGCCGTCATCCTGCAGGCGCTGCAGAAGGACGCGAGCCGTCGCTACGGCGGGGCGGCAGAGATGGCGGCCGCGCTGCGCGCCGCCGCCGAGGGCTCGCCGCCGGCGCTCCTCTCCGACGACCTGCCCGAGGTCGGCGCCACGGTCGCGACCGGGGCGCACACGCCGGTCGCGGTCGCTGCGAGGCTGGCCTCGGGGCGAGCCCAGGCCCCGACGCTGCAGGACACGCCGCGTCCGCCGGGCCCCGCGGTCACGCCCACGCGGGGCCTGTCAGCCCCGGCGACGCCGACCCCGGCCGCCGCCGGCGTGCCCACCCCGCGGTCGACGCCCACCGAGCGGGTGCGCAGCCGGCTGCCGGTCGTGGTCTTCGGCGTCGTGCTCCTCGCGGTCGTGGCCGGCAGCGTGGGCCTCTTCCTCGCGCTGCGCGGGCGCGGCGCGCGTCAGGCTGCCGCGGTCCCGGACGGTGGGCACGCCATCGTGGCCGCGCGCGGCGTGGGGACGGGCTCCGGCTCGAGCCCACCCCCCGCCGGCGTCCCCGACGCGCGAGCGGTCACGGCGGTCGCGCCGGCGCGGGCGACCCCGACGAGGGCTCCCGGCCGACCCGCGGCGCCGACCCCCGCCCCCAGGCCTCAGCCTCAGCCTCAGCCGAAGGTGGCCGCGGCCGCGGCGCCCGACGCGGCGACGAAGAGCCCGCAGGAGAAGCTCGGCCTCGGCGTGAAGGTGATCGAGACGAAGGAGCGGCAGATCCTCCTCCCCGGCCCCGCGACGCCGAAGCGCTTCGACGCGCTCGGCTACCTGCCACAGGCGCGGCAGCTCGCGCGCAAGCTGATGAGCGACGCGGAGCTGATCGACTTCGACGTGCAGGGCGTCTACCCCGACGGCCACGTCGACCTGAGCCTCCCTGACTTCGAGGCGAACTACTGGTTCCGCTCGCGACAGGCGAGCAAGCTCGACCCGCGCATCCCCGCCAACGTCGAGCAGGAGATCCGCTGCCTCGTCTACGTCGTGGTGAGCGCCAAGGAGACGCGCGTCTTCACCACGCTCAGCCGCAAGAGCTGCAAGGAGCCGTTCCGCAAGCCGTGGCGCTGCTCGCTCGCCGGCGCCTGGAAGCTCGCGATGGCGCAGGGGCTGCGAGGCGGGAACGTGGTGGCGAAGGTGAGCTGGCTCTGGGACGGCTGGTACTTCGACCTCGGCGACAAGACGGAGAGCGTCAAGGACGCCTGCCCCTGAGGTTCGTCACGGGGGAGCCAGCGGCAGCGTGAAGATGATCGCGGTGCCGGCCCCGGGCTCTCGGCCCTCGGCTCGCACCGTGCACCCGTGCCCCTGCAGCGTCTCCCGCACCAGGTGTAGCCCGAGGCCCGTGCCGTGATAGACGCTGGGGTCCGTGCGCGAGGACCGGTAGAGTCGCTCGAAGACCGCGTCGCGCTCCTCCTCCGGGATGCCGATGCCGCGGTCGAGGACGCGGACCTCCGCGTGCCGCGCGTCGAGCCGGCGGGCGCGGACCTCGATCTCGGGCTCCTCCCCGCTGAACTTGTCGGCGTTCACCAGCAGGTTGACGAGCACGCGCCGGATCTGCTCGCGGTCCGCGCGGATGGGCAGCGACGGCTCGAGCTCGACGGTGACCCGCGCGCCGGGGCGGAGCTGGGCGCGCAGATCGAGGAGCGCCTCCTCGACCAGCTCGCCGAGCGCGAAGTCGACCAGCGTGAGGCGGGCTGCCCGCGGCCCGTGCTGGGTGAAGGCGAGGAGGTCGTCGATCTGCGCGGCGAGCCGCTGCAGGTTCTGCCGCGAGATGCGCAGCCCCCTGCGGACCTTCGGGCTGATCGCGCCGAGGCCGCCGTCGAGGATCAGGTCGACGTAGCCCAGGCCGCTGACGAGCGGCGTGCGGAGCTCGTGGGAGATGTTGGCGAGGAAGCGGTCCTTCATCCGATCGAGCTGCTGCAGGTCTCGGTTGGCCCGCTCGAGCTCCTCGGTGCGGGCGCGGACCTGGCGCTCCAGCTCGGCCCGCTGCTCGCTCTCCTGCGCCTGCAGCTTGCGCAGCAGCGCCCGCTCGACGGTGATATCGCGCCCCAGCGCGACGACCCCGATCGGGCGGCCGTGCTCGTCGCGGAGCCCCCGCGCGTGCCAGGAGACCAGGCGCTCGGCGCCGTCGCGGGCGCGGATGGGGGTCTCCTCGCCGCGCACCTCGGCGCCGCCGATCACTCCGCGCACCGTGGCGGCGACCCGCTCCCGGTGCTCGGGGTCGGGGAAGAGGGCCTCCCACGTCGACGAGGACCCGATCACCTCGGCCCGCGAGTAGCCGCTGATCGCCTCGGCGGCGCGGTTCCAGATCAGCACCCGCGTCTGCGCATCGAGGACCACCAGCCAGACGTTCGCGCTGTCGATGACCACCCCGAGGAACTGGCTCAGCCGCCGGATCTCCTCCTCGGCTGCGACGAGCTCCTCGAGCTGGCGGCCGAAGCCCTCGAGCAGCAGCGTGCCGTCCTCGGCGCGTCGCGCGCGGAGGTTGGTCTCCATCCAGACCACGCTCCCGTCGAGGCGGCGGGCGCGGAAGCGGAAGCCGCTCACGGTCCCGTCACGCTCGAGGAGCTGGCGGACGAGCGCGCGGTCTGCTGGCTCCTCGTAGAACTCCTCGAAGCGCCGGCCGACCAGCTCCGCCGGGCTGCGCGCGCCGAGGAGCTCGGCGCCCGCCGGGTTCACGGCGAGCAGCGACGAGTCGGCAGCCGCGCGGAAGACCGCGACCTTCATGTGGCCCATCAGGTCGAGGAGCTCGCGCTCGTCGAGCCGCAGGGGGTCGAGCGTCATTCCTCGATTGACCGATCCCCCGCGAATGGAGTCAACGGCTTTTCGACCGCGGTGTCGAAGGCCGCCAGGCTACCGGGGCTGGTCAGCGGGTGCGGCCGCGCGAGCGCCAGAGCGGGAGCATGACGAGCGCGCCGAGGAGCGCGCAGCCGCTCCAGAGCATGAAGGCGCCCGACCAGCCGTGGCGATCGATCAGCGTACCGGTGCCGAGGCTGGAGACGATGGCGCCGACGTAGCTCATCAGCCCGGTGAAGCCGACCGCGGCGGCGGCCACCCGCGCCCCGCAGGTGTCAGCAGGGGCCACTCCGGCGAGGAGCATCTGCGGCCCATAGGTGAAGAAGCCGATGGCGCCGACCGCCACCGCGTCGAGGAACTCGTGACCGGCGGGGATGATGCGGAAGAGCCCGATCACGCCGGCCAGCGCGATCAGGTAGAAGAAGCAGATCGGCGCGCGGCGCGCGTCGAAGAAGCGATCCGAGATCCAGCCCGCGAGCAGCATGCCGGGAATCCCGATGAACTCGATCAGGCTGGTGGTGCTGCTGGCCCAGGCGATATCGACGTGCTTCACCTCGGCCAGGTACTTGGTGGCCCAGTCGAGCGTGCCGTAGCGCACGACGTAGACGAACATGGAGCCGAGCGCGACGAGCAGGAGCTGCGGGTTGAGGAGCACGCGCCGCAGGATCAGCTGCCAGTAGCCGAGCTCGGCGTCATGGTCGGCCACGCCCGCGCGCACCTCCGGATCATCCCGATAGACGTCGACGGGCGGCAGCCCGAGCTCCTCGGGGCGGTCGCGCAGGATGGTGTAGATGAAGACCGCGCCGAGCAGGCAGAGCGCCGCCGGTCCGAGGAAGACGCCGCGCCAGCCGAAGGCACGCCCGAAGAGGCCGGCGATGACGAGGATCAGCCCGCCGCCCGCCTGGTGCGAGATGTTCCAGATCGCCCACTTGGTGCCGCGCTCGGAGACGCTGAACCAGCGGACGCAGATCTTCGCGCAGGGGGGCGCGCCCGAGGCCTGGAAGACGCCGTTGAGCCCCCAGCAGACGGCGAAGACGGTCAGGCTCGAGGTGAGGCCGAAGACCACGTTGGTCAGCGCGGAGAGCGTGAGCCCTACCGCCATGAAGCGGCGCGGGTCAACGCGATCGCCGATCAGGCCGAAGCCCGCCTTGCCCAGCGCGTAGGTGACATAGAGCACCGAGCCGAGGATGCCGAGGCGCGTGTTGGAGTACCCGAGCTCCTTGGTGAGCAGCGGCTGCGCCACCGAGATGTTCTTCCGGGTGAAGTAGAAGAGGCCGTAGGCGACCAGGCTCCCCCACAGCATCCGGATCCGCCAGCGCTGGTAGCTGCGATCGATCTCGGCGCGGTCGGTCAGCGGCGGCGCGGCGGGTGGCTCGCGGAAGTAGTTGAGGAGGGCATGGAGCATCGACGCCCGACTATACGCCAGCTCAGGGCTGGAGAGCGACGGCGAAGACGTCGGAGAGGCCGGCGCTCGTGAGCGGGTCACAGAAGGAGCCCGACTGGGAGAACGTCCCGCCGAGGAGCGCCCGCCCGCCTCCGACGGCGAGCGCGGAGACGTGGTCCGCCGCCGCGCCGCCGTAGCGGCGGACCCAGCGCAGGTCGCCGCCCACGTCACCGACGTCGATGACGAAGGAGTCGCTGAAGCCCAGGCCCTGCAGCTTGCTGCCGCCGAGGCCGCCGAGGTCGAGGTCGGAGTCGAAGCTGCCGGCGACCAGCACTCCCCCGCCGGTCGGGTCGACGGCCAGCCCCTCGCTGGACGCGGTCGCCGAGCTGCTCAGCCGGCGCGCCCAGACGAAGTTGCCAGCCCCGGCGCCGAGCCCGGCGATGAAGATCTCCTGCGGGTAGGTGTTCACCAGCTGGATGGAGCCGAGCTTCAGCGCGCCGGAGTAGCTCCCGGTCAGGAACACCGTCGCTCCGTCAACGGCGATCGCGTGGCCCGAGTCGTCCCCGGTGGCGCCGAAGCCCTTCCACCACGCGGTGCTGCCGTCTGCCGTGAAGGTCGCCAGGAAGGCGTCGCTGCCCCCGACGGCGGTCTGGCTCTTCCCGTTCAAGGTCGCGCTGCCCGAGAACTTGCCCGTCACGTAGACGTTGCCGCTCGCGTCCAGCGCGAGCCCCCTGGCCTCGTCGAGGCCGGTGCCGCCGAAGAGCTTCGCCCAGCGGAGCTTGCCGCTCGCGTCGTAGCTGGCGAGCAGCGCGTCGTTGGAGCCCGCGTGAGAGAGCGGGCCGCTGCCCGCGTCGAGCGCGCCCTCGGAGGATCCGGCGATGATCACGCCTCCGTCCGCGGTGGCGACCACAGCGAGCGGGGTCTCGGTCTTCAGCCCCCCGATCCCCTTGTGCCACTGGAAGGTCCCGTCGGCTCCGTATTTCACGAGCAGGATGTCAGCCATGCCGGTGGGGCTGGTCGCCAGGACCCCGCCCCCGCTGAGCTGGGCCTGAAACGACCCGAGCACGTAGAGGTCGCCGCTCGTCGGGTGAACCGCCACGGCCGAGCCCTGATCCGTCCCGCCGCTCGCCAGCACCTTCGACCAGCGGTGCGCACCGGTCGCGTCGAGCGCGAGGACGAAGATGTCCGCCGTGCCGCTCTTGCTATTCACGGCGCCATCCCCGAGGTCTGTCTTGCCGGTGAAGTCGCCGACGAGGTAGACGCGGCCCTGCGAGTCGACCGCGGCGCCGCGGAGCGACTCGCTCCCGGCGCCGCCGGCGCGCCTGCCCCAGAGGCAGGCCCCCGGCACGCGCGCGTCCACCT
>JAKLHH010000021.1 GCA_022710245.1 Myxococcota bacterium | reverse complement strand
GAGCTCGCGCCCCGCCTGATCGTCGTCGACGAAGAGGATCCGCTCCCGCGTGGCGGCGCTGCCCTCGCTCACTGCGTCCGCCTCCTCGTCATGCTGATCGGGACCATGGTGTCCGCCTGCGCCTGCGCCTCGTTGACGGGCAGGGAATTTGCCCTTCATCGCGGAGCGTCCGCAGGACGCGAGCAGGGCAAATTGTCGCTCCACGAGCGAGTATCATGTCCCATCCGACCGGAGCGTCAACGAGTACTTGCCGGTCGTGACAGCTCCTCGCCGCCGAGGACCGCTCCGGTTGCCGTCGACGACGGTCGGCGGAGCGCGCCGCGTGAGTCCGGACACCGTTTTTTGTCAGGCCGCGGGCCGCGCGCTAGACTCGTCAGCACGAGTCATCGGTGCGAACCCTGAGCCGCCGCCTGCTACCCGCCGCGCTCCTCGCGCTCCTCGCGCTGCCGGGCTGCCTCGCCAGCGCCACGGCCGCCGCCAGCAGCGACGACAGCGAGCCCGCGGGGCTGAGCGGCCCGGCGTCGCAGCCCGCCGCGCCCTCCTCGCGGCCGTCGGGGCCGCCGGTCGCGCCCGACCAGCTGCAGGCCCACGACAGCCGCACCATCCCGGGCGGCCTCCCCTGCCTGATCCGCCTGCGCGAGCTCGGCGTCCCCTTCGTCTCGCTGCCGGCGCTGAGGGGCGTGCTGACCCCCGTCCGCGTGACCGGCCCGATCGGCGGGATCACCTACCGCCCCCTCGGAGGCCGCGCGCCGCTCGTCGGTGACTGCCGCCTGGTGGTCGCGCTCCATCGCGCCGCGCCCTACCTGGCGAACCTCGGCGTCACCGAGCTCCACTACTCGGGCGCCTACTCCTATCGGCTGATGCCGAGCGGCAAGCTGAGCCAGCACGCCATGGGGCTCGCCGTCGACGTGCACCGCGTGAAGGCGGGTGACGAGCTCCTCGACGTGCGCACCGACTACACGGTGGGGCTCGAGGACGGCTGCGCGCCCGGGCAGCCGGTGCTCAACCGCGCCGCCTGCCTGCTCCGCGCCTGGCGCGTCTTCGACTGGGTGCTGACACCGGACTTCGACCGCGCCCACGACAACCACCTCCACCTGGACATCTACTGCCTGCACCGCCGTCGCTTCGTCCCCAGGGACGCGCCCGAGATGGCGATCGACGACTGACGCCCGGAGGGATCTGGGGTGTGGGCTCACTCGACGACGTGCAGCCCCGCCGCGCGGGCGAGCGCGAGCGCCTCGGCGTGCTCGGCGCGCGTGAGCCCGCGCCCGAGGAGCGGGTCGCCGTGGGCGCGGTGGCAGGGGCGGTACTGGTCCATCACGTTGATCCAGGTGCCGGGCGCGAGCCCGGCGAGGAAGGCCACTGCGCTCGCCGTGCCGGCGAGCCCGCCGGGCAGCACCAGGTGGCGCACCAGCAGCCCGCGGCGCGCGAGGCGCTGCTCGTCGAGCTCGAGCACTCCCACCTGGCGGTGCATCTCGGCGATCGCCGCGCGCGCCACCTCGGGGTAGTCCGGGACCCCGCTCCAGCGCAGCCCCACCGCGGCGTCGCTGTACTTGAGGTCGGGCAGGTAGAGGTCGACGACCCCGTCGAGGAGCGCCAGCGTCCCGGTCGCCTCGTAGCCGCCGCAGTTGTGGACGAGGGGCAGGCGCAGCCCCTCGTCCGCCGCGAGGCAGAGCGCCTCGAGGAGCTGCGCGGCGACGTGCGTCGGCGTGACGAGGTTCAGGTTGTGGCAGCCGAGCTCCTGCAGCGAGAGCATCGCCGCGGCGAGCTCGCGGGCGGTCAGCTCGCGCCCCTCCCCGCCCTGGCTGATGCCGGCGTTCTGGCAGAACTCGCAGCGGAGGTTGCAGCCCCCGAGGAAGAGCGTGCCCGAGCCTCGCCAGCCCGCGAGCGGCGCCTCCTCGCCGTGGTGCGGTCCCGCCGAGACCACGCGGGCGAGGCGCGAGGCGCCGCAGCTCCCCCGCCGATCGGCGCGCCGGTCGACGCCGCAGCGCCGCGGGCAGAGGTCGCAGCGGGCGAGCCGCGCGAGCGCAGCCTCGGCCCGGCGGCGGAGCTCGCCGCTGGCGTGGAGCGCGAGGTAGGAAGGGTAGCTGGTCACAGGCATCGACCAGCGCGCAGGCGAGGGCGCTACTGAGAGCAGACGCCCTGGTTGCAGTTATAGCCGGTCGCGCAGGGGTTCATCATGCCGCAGGTCGTGCGGCAGACCTGCTGCTGGGTGTTGCAGGTGTAGCCGCCGCAGGGCGTGTTGTCGGTGCAGGCCGTGCCCTTGGTGCAGGTGCCGTTGGCGCAGAGGTAGCCCTTGGCGCAGGGCGTCTGGCCGCTGCAGGCGAGCCGGCAGACCTGCGTCTGCACGTTGCAGGTGTAGCCGTTGCAGGGCGCGTCGTCGGTGCAGGCGGTCGACTTCTGGCACTGGTTGTTGTTGCACGCGTAGCCCTTCGCGCACGGGACCTGTCCGGAGCAGTAGGTGTAGCAGGCGCCCTGCGCGAGGTTGCAGGCGTAGCCGAGGCAGAGCGGGTCATCCGCGGCGCTGCAGGTGACCGGCTTCACGCAGGTGCCCGCGCCGCTGCAGATGTTGCCCGAGGAGCACTGCTGGTTGCTCTGGCAGAAGGTGTAGCACTCACCCTGCTGCACGTTGCAGGCGAAGGGAGCGCACTGGGCGGCGCTCGAGCAGGTGGTCGGCTTGACGCACTTCTGCGTCGCCAGGTTGCAGGTGTAGCCCTGGGCGCACTGCTGGCCGCCGTTGCAGGTCGTGCGGCAGGTCCCCGTCTGCATGTTGCAGGCGAAGCCGTTGCACGGCGTCGCGTCGGTGCACTTCACGGCGCCGCCGCCGTCGACGGTCGGCTTGCTGCTGTCGACCTTGGTGACCGGCAGGTCCCAGAGCGGCACGCCCTGCTCGGTCTTCGGGATCACCGGCATGTCCACCAGCGGGACGCCCTGCTCGGTCTTCGGGATCACCGGCGCATCCCAGAGCGGGACGCCCTGCTCGGTCTTCGGGATCACCGGCGCATCGGGGAACGGGATCCCCTGCTCGGTCTTCGGGATGGTGCCCTGGTCGAGGGTGGTGGCGGCGCGGTCGCTGCAGCCTCCGGCGAGGAAGGAGAGGACGAGCGCGACGAGAAGGAGCCGGGACCTCATGCTAAGCCTCCTGGGTAAGCCTGCCGGGACGCGAGATCGCCCCAATGCTGGCACGAATGGCAGGCCAGGGAAATACCCGGTGGCTGTTTCTCCCTGCCTCCTGCTGTCCCGCGGTCCTTGCTTGAAGTATCTTTCACTTCCCCTGCAGAGGAGCTGCGATGCCAGGAAAGGACGACGGCAGCCTCAACCTCCGCGGCGAGGTGACGCCGCTGATGCGGCTGCTCCTGCGCCGCCGCAGCGTACGTCGCTACGCGGGGCCGGCCCGCGACGAGGACGCGGCGGCGGTGCTCGAGGCCGCGGCGCGGTTCCAGGAGCGCGCCGGCTTCACGGCGCCCCGCCTCGTCGCCGTCCGCCGCGGCGACGGCTTCGAGTCGGTCGTGCGCGCCGCGATGACCGGCGCCGTGGGCCTGGTCAACCCCTGGCTCTCGCGGACCGAGGCCTCCCACCTGATCCTCTGCGGCGCGGTCTACCCGCGGTCCGGCGACGAGCGCGGCGTCGAGCGCGCGCTGAAGGAGGCCGCGATGACCATGCAGGTCGCGGTGCTCGCCGCGGCCGAGCGCGACCTCGCCACCTGCTGGATGGCCGGGATCCACCACGAGCGCATCGAGGCCGCGACCCCGCTCCTGGGCGACGCGAGGCTGATCGCCATCTCGCCGCTCGGCCTCGCGCCCGCGCGCGCCGGCCTCTCGTGGGACGGCCTGATGCACCAGCTCGTCTCCAAGCGCCGCAAGCCGCTCGAGGCGCTGCTCCACGACGAGCGCTGGAGGGAGCCATGAGCCCGCTCCTCCACCGCCTCATCGAGCAGCTCGCCCCCGAGGGCGCCCACCCCGGCCCCTTCGCCGCGCGCGGCGTGGACGAGCCCGAGCTGCGCGGCCTGGTCGCCGCCGCCCGGGTCGCGCCCTCGGCGGACAACCTGCAGACCTGGCGCTTCGTCGCCGTGCGGGAGCCCGCGCGTCGCCGGGCGCTCGCCGCCGCCGCGCCCGACGCTCTCGCGCCCGCGCTGGAGGAGGCGCCCCTCTGCCTCGCGGTCTGCGGCGTCAAGGCGCTGATCAAGGGGATCCGTCGCGAGCAGCCCTTCGTGATGATCGACGTGCCGATCGCGCTCGCCCAGCTGCTGCTGCAGGCCGCCGAGCTCGGGCTGCGCTGCGGCTGGTCGCTCACCGTCGACGAGGCGCGCGTCCGCGCCGCGCTCGCCATCCCCGCCTCGACGCGCGTGGTGGCGCTCCTCGCGCTCGGCTGGCCCGCCGACGGCTGAGCGGCCGCGGGCCGCCGCCGCTACCTCGGCGCGAGGAGCCGGCCGGGCGGTCGTGCCGGGCGGTCGTGCGGGGCGGGCGCGTGGCGCCGCCCGCCGCTACCTCGGCGCGAGGAGCCGGCCGGGTCCGGTCCGCGGCACGCGGCAGCCGGGGTCATCGCCGCGCAGCTCGAGGGAGGTGCTGGCGCTCACCCGCCCGCAGCCCTTGCTCGCGCTCCAGCTGATCCGCATCGGCACCACCGCGACCACGTCCTTGCCGCGCCGCTGGAAGGCGAGCTCGTCGACCAGCGCGGTCGCCTGCGGCGCCGTGGCGCCGCTCGTCTCGCCCTGCGCCTCGAGCTCGACCGCCGTCACGTAGCGCGAGCCGCCGTCGTCGAGGACGCGCCAGACGGCGCGGAAGCGCTGGTGCGCGTCGCCGGAGGCGAGCATCACGCTCCGCCGGCACTCGTAGCTGTCGTCGGCGGCCGCCAGGCGGCGCTGCAGGCTCGCGGGCAGCTTGCCGGAGAGGTCGACGCGGACCACCGGCGAGCTCAACGAGTGGCTGTCGTCGCAGGCGCAGAGGAGCAGGCCCGCGCAGAGGAGCGCTCGCATCGCACCACCTCCGGTCAGAACGGTCAGACGGTCAGACGCGCACCAGCACCTCGGCGCTGCCGATGCCGCCTCCCACGCAGCGGCTGGTCAGCCCGACGCGCGCGTCGCGGCGGCGGAGCTGGTGCACCATGTCGACGATCTGCCGCGCGCCCGTGGCGCCCACCGGGTGACCGAGGGAGATGCCGCTCCCCCAGGTGTTGGTGCGCTCGGGCCGGAGCGCGGGTAGCTCGTGGAACGCGGCCGCGACCACGGCGGCGAAGGCCTCGTTGATCTCCACCAGGTCGACCTCCTCGAGGCGCAGCCCGGCGCGCTCGAGGACCCGCGGGATCACCTTGAAGGCGCCCTCGCCCATGAACTCGCGCGGCACGCCCACGTTCGCGTAGGCGGAGAGCTCGGCGAGCGGCTCGAGGCCGAGCGCGCGGGCGCGCTCGAGGGTGGTGAGCAGCACCATCGCCGCGCCGTCGTTGAGCGAGCTCGCGTTGAGCGACGTGATGGTGCCGCCCTCCGGCTTGAAGTAGGGGCGCGCGGCGGCGAGCTGCTCCGCGGTGAGGTCCTTCGGCCCCTCGTCGCGCGCCACCACCTTCGGCGGCCCCTTCTTCTGCGGCACCTCGACGGGGACCACGTAGTCGGCGAAGAAGCCGCCCTGCCACGCCGCCAGCGCGCTCCTGTGGCTGCGCAGCGCGATCTCGTCCTGCTCGGCGCGGCCGACGTGGTAGCGCTCCACCAGCCGCTCGGTCATCAGCCCCATCAGCTCGCCCTTGCCGACGTTGGTCTCGGTGAGCGCACCGAAGAGCCCGTCGACCAGCGTCAGGTCGCCGTAGAGCTGGCCGCGCGTGCGCCCGGCGAAGAGGTAGCGCGCGACGTTGCTCATCGACTCGACCCCGCCCGCGACGCCGAGCGCGCACTCGCCGAGGCGCAGCCGCCGCGAGAGGTCGTGGATCGCCGCCGCGCCCGAGGCGCAGTTCTCGTGCAGGGTGGTCCCCGGCGAGAAGGACGGCACCCCGGCGAGCTCGGCCGCCACCTTGGCCAGGTTCGGCGAGCGCGGGTCCTGCATCACCCAGCCGATGCAGGTGTACTCGACCTGCTTCGGGTCCACGCGGCTCCGCTCGAGGAGCGCCTTGATCGCCGCGGTGGCGAGCGGCCGCGCCTGCAGCTCCGCCAGCCCCCCGCCGATGGCGCCGATCGGCGTCCGCACGGCCCCGACGATGACGACCTTGCTCTCGCTCATGCTCCTCCTCCTTGTGGCGGCGCCCTGGCGCCGGCGTTCGCTCGCTCGCGCCAGGGTTCGTTACTATAGCCCATCCCCGTTTTCCTGGCCGCGTCGAGGTGCTACATAGGAGGCGCGGGGGGAAGGCGCGGCGCCGCCCAGGTCGGGCAGTCGGGCGGAGCGGCCGCGACCAACAATCGAGGTGACCGATGCGCACCGTGCTCCGCGTCCTCCTCGCCGCCGCGCTCCTCGCGCCCTCGGCCGCGCGCGCCGCGGGGCCCTGCGACGGCCTCACCGCGGCGCAGCGGCAGCTCGTCGAGAAGCTGCAGCGCACGATCCACCCCTACGACTGCTGCGACGAGACCCTCGACCGCTGCCTGGCCGCGAAGCGCGTCTGCCGCCTCGCGGTCCGCCTGCGCACCGAGCTCTGCCGCCGGGCCGCCGCCGGCCAGGACGAGGCGAAGGTGAAGGAGGCGGTGGAGAAGCGCGCGCGCAGCATGACGCCGCTCGGCAAGCGGGCGGCCTTCGACCTCTCGCTGGCGCCGCCCGCCGGCGCGGGCAAGGTGAGCGTGGTCGTCTACGCCTGCGCGCGCTGCCCGCTCTGCAAGCGGGTGGTGCCCACGCTGCACGCGCTCGCGACCGCGGAGCTGAAGGGGAGGGTGCAGGTGCAGCTCCGCCCCTACCCGATCCGCAGCCACCCCGGCGCGGCCGAGGGCGGGCTCGCGCTGGTCGCGGCGGCGAGGCTGAAGCGCTTCTGGCCGTACGCGCTCAAGCTCTTCGCCGAGTTCGACAGCTTCTCGGTGGAGAAGCTCACGGCCTGGGCGACCTCGGTCGGGCTCGACCTCACCGCCTTCCGCCGCGAGCTCGCCGACGCGAAGAACCGCGAGCTGCTGGTGGAGGCGAAGAAGGAGGGGATGCGCAACGGCGTCTCGTCGACGCCGGCGCTCTTCATCAACGGCCGGCGCTTCCAGGGGAGCCCCGATCACGACACGCTGCGCGACGTGCTCGAGGAGGAGAGCGACCGCCTCGCGGGCAAGCTCTACGAGGAGCGCCGGTGAGCGCGCGCGAGGGGCAGCCGCGACCCTGCGGCCTCTACCGGACCACGCAACCCCTCGGCGAGCACGTCCCGGCGGGCGCGCTCGTCTACTACCACAACCACGGCGACCCGGGGCCCGGCGTCTACCTGCCGCGCGCCTGGCGGCTGAACCGCGCGGTCTTTCACGAGCGCGGGACCACGCTCCTCGACCCGGCCTGGGCCGAGACGCTGGAGCCGCTGCCGCCCGAGGGGCTCTACCGGGTCGCCTCGTCCTTCGACTGCTGCGAGCGGCGTTGCCAGCGCTTCGAGGAGGACCAGCTCGTGCAGCTCGGGTACAACGGCCGCGCCCAGGCGATCCTCTTCACCCCCGAGCTCGGCGAGGCGGGGCTCGCCTTCCCCGAGACCGGCGCGCAGGTGGACGGGGCGCGCCTGGCGCTGCTGCGCCCGCTCAAGGTGCGCCGCTCGCCCACGCCGGACGGGGACGCGACCCACCTCAACTGACCCGCGCCGCGCTCCGACCCGCAAAGCGCGCGCCGGGGGTGATAGCGCTCGTGGTATCGTTGATCCCATGCGATCCCGGCGATCGCGCCTGCTCGTGCTGCTCGTCCTCGGGGGCCTGCTCCTCCCGCGGCCGGCGGGGGCGAGCTCGCCCGCCCCGGCAGCACGTCCCACCATCTTCGCGCTCGTCATCGGGGTGAGCCGGCCGATCGATCGCCGCAGTGACCCGCTCCTCTACGCGGACGACGACGCCATCCTCTTCCACAAGCTCTTCATGCGCATCGGGCAGTCGATCCTGCTCGTCGAGCCGGACGCGGAGAGCGCACGGCGTCACGGGCCGCTGCCCGAGGCGAGGCCCCCGACCCGCGCCAACGTGCGCGCCGCCGCCGAGGAGCTCCTCGGCCGCATCGCCGCCGCGCGGGCCCGCGGCGAGGCGCCGCAGCTCTACTTCATCTACAGCGGCCACGGCGAGGTGGTGCGGAGCCAGGGGCACCTCGCGCTCGCCGACGGGCGCTTCACCGCCCGCGACCTCGGCGTCCTCCTCGGCCGCTCGCGCGCCGAGGGCAACCACGTCATCGTGGACGCCTGCAAGTCGTACTTCATCGTGCGGCCGGGCGGGGGCGGGGGCGGGGGCGACGCCACGACGCTGGTCGAGCGCTTCCCCAACACCGGCTTCATCCTCTCCACCTCCGCGGCCTCGAGCAGCCACGAGTGGGAGGTGCTCCACGCGGGCATCTTCAGCCACGAGGTCCGCTCCGGTCTGGTCGGCGCCGCCGACCTCGACGGGGACGGCCTGGTCAGCTACGACGAGCTCCGCGGCTTCGTCGAGGTCGCCAACGCGACCATCGGCGACGCGCGCTTCCGTCCGCGCATCTTCGTCCACGCCCCGCACGGCGACGGCGATCGCGCGCTCTTTCGCGTCCGCCCCTCGCGCTTCCCCTCGCTGACCATCCCGGCCAGCCGCGCCGGCCGCTACCTGATCGAGGACGCTCGCGGGGTCCGCCTCGCCGACCTGCACAGCGGCGCGCGGGTGGTGATCGTGGTCCCCGAGCTGGCGCGGCTCTACGTCCACGACCTCGGCCGCGCGCTCGTCTACCGGGTGGACCCGCGGCCTGGCGAGCGCCACCTCTCGCTGGTGGCGGAGCCGGCGAGGCCGCGGCGGAGCGCGAGCCACGAGGCCTTCAGCCACATCTTCGAGCGGCCCTTCGCCCAGGGGAGCTACGAGGAGGCGCTGCGTCAGCTCGGCGGCCGCGGCGCGCCAGGGGCGGCCGCGCGGGAGCCCGCCCTGACGCTGACCCGCTCCGGCGGCGCGGACCCACCGCGTCAGCCGTGGGAGCTGATCATCGAGGGCGCGCTCGGCCTCGCGCTGCTGCAGCGCTCGCTCAGCGTCCGCGAGCTGGACCACAGCACGGACTACCGCCGGCGCGGCGCGGGCCTCGAGCTCGCCGGCGCCGTCCACCCCTTCGCCGGGCATCGCCTGGCCTGGGTGGCCGGGCTCGGGCTCCGGTTCCAGTACCTCTTCCTGGAGAGCACCAGCGCCGCCGGCCAGCACGCGGCGCTGCGCTCCTTCGAGCTCGGCCTCGGCTTCCGCTGGCGTGCCCGTCGCTCGCGCTGGGCGCCCGTCGTCTCCCATGCGATCGCCTACCAGGTGAGCAGCTTCACCTCGTCGACGGCGGCGGCGGGCGCAAGCTACACCAACCTGAAGCTCACCCTGGCCGAGGTGGCCCAGCCGCTGCTCGCGCGGCGGCGCCTCTGCCTCGCCGCGCTCGTCGCCCTCGACCTGCTGCCCGCGCTCGAGGCGCAGGCGAGCACCCTGGCGGCGAACGCCTTCGGCGTCGGCACCCAGATGGGCCTCACGCTCCGCTGGGGCCCGCTCTTCGCGCGGGCCGCCCTCACCTACCAGCGCGTCTCGCTCTCCTCGTTCGCGCCCCCCACGCTCGCCTCCAGCTCGTCGCCGTCCTCCGCGGCGCCTCCGCTCGGCGCCACCGACGCGCTCCTCGGGGGCAGCTTCCGGGTGGGGGCGGCGTACTGATCTGGCAGCGCGAGCGGGAAGCCCCCTCTAGAGATCGTCGCAGGGCAGGCCCAGCCGCTCGCCGAGGTAGACCCCGAGCTCGGTGTAGATCAGGCTGAAGTTCTCCGCCACCGGCAGCACGACCAGGGGCTGGCTCCGGGCGCCCCTGACCCACTGCGCCTCGGAGCTGGAGAGGAGGAGCCGCAGCTTGCCGTCCCGGGTGGCGAAGATGTCCCCCTCGGAGTCGGAGACGATGTCCTTCATCCTCAGCGGCCGCACCTTGCCGCGCGGCCCGCGGAAGACGCGGAAGTCGCGCTCGCGTCCCGCCTCGGTGCTGCGGTCCACGTAGTAGTAGACGCCGGCCCGATCGCGGGCCAGCGCATAGGGCGCGCGCTGATGAGGCCGCGGCTTGAAGACGGCCCGCTCGACGGTGGCCACGGTCTCCGCCCTGCTCGCGAGCTTGAGCGGGGTGACGCGATGGCCGCAGGTGAGGCTGCAGGTCTGCCGCCCCCGGTCCACGTCCACGTGGGAGTGATTGCGGAGATCGCCCAGGCCCCGACGCTGCTCGTTGTTCTCCTTGTTGAGGTGGCGGGGATCGAAGAACCAGCCCCGCGAGGGCCGGTACCGCGAGCCGTCGTTGGTGAAGGTCTTGCCGTCCCCGTAGGAGACTCCCCAGTAGGGAGCACCCGGCGGGCCGATGATGATCGCGCGGCCCCCGTCAGCCAGGCAGACGTCCGTGTGGTCGAGCCGGATGAGCTCGGCGAGCGGCTTGCCGCCCGTGGATGGAAGCCCGAGGAGCGCCTCGAAGCCTCTCTGCTGGTTGTCGCCGTGGCTCTGCAGGATCGCGGTGAGCTCGAGGGTGGCGCCGAGGCGCCGCGCCGCCACCGTGGCTCCGAACCGGCAGCGGACGGTGTCGATCCCCCGGAGATAAGCCCGCGGAGACTCGTCCCGGCAGACGTTGCGGAGCTGGTGGAGGACCTCGCCGCAGCCGTGAGCGTCGTTCGGCCGCAGCTGGGACAGTGTGGCGGCGGCGACGCCCTGCCAGGAGACCTCGAGCCGGGCCCTCGCGCCGCAGACCTTGAGGGCGCTCTGCAGGTTCTCGCGGATGCGTGCCTCGATCTCCCGCTGGCGCCGCGCGCGATCGAAGTGCCGCAGCCGCGCGATGCGGCCGAGCTGCTCACGGTGGAGGCGCAGCAGCGACTCGGCCTGGACGGCGGCGGAGCGTGTCTCATTGACCGTCACCTGCACGCCGCGCCCGTCGAGCTCGAGCGGGAAGGCGGCGGTCGCCCCGCTCCTCACGTCGCGCGCCAGGGTGACCCAGTCGCTCCCGTCCACCGTGGTGAGGTAGCGGAGCCTGTTCCAGGCGAGCTCCTGGCGGTGCTCGAGCACCAGGCCCTCGAGCGCGCCCGCGGTGCCGCGGAGCTGGAGCAGCGTGCGCTTGCCCTCGAGCTCGAGGAGGGTGATCTGGAGGCCGCCGGGTCCGACCAGCACCGCCTTTCGCGTCACCCGCTCGCCGCCGTGGGGCAACGCGGGGGGCAGCGGAGCTCGGAGCTCGGGCGCGCGGGCGGGAGGCGCGGCGCAGCCGCCGAGCACGACGAGGAGCAGGGCTGAGGAGAGCGTGCGGGCCACCAGGTCCTCCCGGCTCGGGTCTCGGGACCATCGTCTGAGGTCGCTGCATGATACCATGGCGACGGTGGAGATCCTTCCACGCGAGGTGGGCAAGACGTGTCGAGCCCAGGCACCATCCTTGGCGACAGCTACGAGCTGCTCGAGCTCCTCGGCCGCGGCGGCATGGGCGAGGTGTGGAGGGCACGCCACCTGCGCTTGCCCAAGGAGGTGGCGATCAAGCTCCTGCACTCCTGTCTCGAGCAGAGCCCGGAGATGCTGGCCAGGTTCCGGCGGGAAGCCGAGGTCACCTCACGCCTCGGTCATCCACACATCATCGAGGTCCTCGACTACAACGTCCTGCCCGACGGGCGGGCCTACCTGGTGATGGAGCTGCTCGAGGGGATGACCCTGCGGCAGCGGCTCGCCAAGGGACCGCTCTCCGTCGAGGAGACGCTCTCGATCCTCGCGCAGGTCGCCTCGGCGCTGCAGGCTGCGCACGGGGCCGGCGTCGTGCATCGCGACCTGAACCCGTCGAACATCTTCCTCACCTGGCGGCCCGCGGTGGCCGGCGACGAGCTCTGCGTCAAGGTCCTCGACTTCGGCATCTCCAAGATCCAGGGCGCCTCGACGCTGGTCACCAGCAGCGACAGCGTGCTGGGGACGCCGGCGTACATGTCCCCCGAGCAGGCCGGCGGGCACAGCGCGGAGGTCGACGGGCGCGCCGACCAGTTCGCGCTGGCCGTGGTCGGCTACGAGCTGCTGAGCGGGCAGCGCGCCTTCACGGGCCGCTCGATGGCCGAGCTGATCCACCGGGTCGTCTACGAGGAGTCCCCGTCGCTGCGTCAGGTGAGGCGGGACCTGCCGGAGCACCTCACGGCCGCGATCGAGCGCGGCATGGCCAAGGACCCACGCCGCCGCTACCCCGAGATCGGCGCCTTCCTCGCCGCCGTGATGGGGGCACCGACCGCCGACCCGCCCGACGAGACGCACGCCCCGGTGACGGTGGCCACGCCCACCCGTGCGCGGCGTCAGGGCGCGCACGCTCTCTCGAGCTCGCGGGCCCGCCGACGCTGGCCCTGGCTCGTGGGCCCGCTGGTGCTGGTGCTCGCGGCCGGCGGCGGGGTGGTCTGGTGGAGCCAGGGGCCCGGGCCGGGCGGCTCCGCGGGGCGGGCGGACGCGGGAGCCCCCGCCTCGGACGGACGCTCGCCTGACCGACGCCCACCCGACGGACGCTCCCTCGACGGACGCCCACCCGACGGACGCCCACCCGACGGACGCCCACCCGACGGACGCTCGCCCGACGGACGCTCGCCCCTCGACGCGAGGGGACCCGAGACCCCCCGCCCGGCGCCGGGCGCGAAGCCTCCGCGGAGGGCACCCCGGGCCGAGGCGCCGGTGCACAACCCCGACCTCGAGGCCGCTCGCGCGGCGCTGTCGAGCGGGGACTTCGACGAGGCGCTCCGGCGCTCCGCGCGCGCTCTCTACGCCTGCAAGGACGACGCGAGCGCCTCCTCGCAGGTCTTCGCGCTCAGGGCCTCGGCGTATTGCGGCAAGCACGATCTCGGCAACGCCAAGGCGATGCTGCGGCAGGTCCTGGCGCCGCACCGGCGAGGCGTGAGGGCCTTCTGCGCGCGGTTCGATCAGCCGCTCTGAGCGTCGACGCGGGGAGCAACTGAACGGGCGACGAACGGTGCGACGATCATGCTACGATGGAGCGGTGTCCCGGGTGCCGCTCGCGCTGGTCGTCGCTCTCACCGGATGTCACGGGCTCCTCACCTTCACCGCCAGCCCGGTGACTCGGTCCGACAGCGCCGTCGAACGACCGGGCGCCGATGGCGAAGGGCGCGACGCCCCGGCCGACGCTCCGGCGACCGACGGGGCGCACGATCGCGCGAGCACCGAGCTCGCCGGGAAGGACCTCGGCGCCGGGGACCTCGGCGCCAGGGACCTCATCCTCGGCCCGGACGTCTACCCAACCATCAAGTGGACGGTGCAGACCCAGCCGAGCCCGCTCCACGCCGTCTGGGTGAGCCCGACGGGCCAGCTCTGGGTGGCGGGCCAGGGCGTCATCTCCGACCTCTCCGGTTTGACCTTCGGCAGCGGGCAGCTCTGGCGCGGCATCGCCGGCCACGCGAGCGACGTCTGCGCCGTCGGCAACGGGGTCAAGGCCTGCAAGTCGAGCGGCTGGTCGGAGCAGAGCGTGCCCGGCTCCCCGGACCTGCGCGCGGTCTGGGCCAGCAGCTCGACCTTCTACGCCGCTGGCACCAAGGGTGTGTTGATCGACCTCGGCACCGGCCAGACGGTGCTCAAGGGGACCGGGAGCAGCACCTGCTTCGGCGCGTCGGCGAGCTTCTCCGCCCTCTACGGGGTCGAGAGCTCCAAGGGGCTGCGCCTCTTCACCGTCACGGAGGCGCAGGACATCTGCCAGTACGACGCTGGAAACGCGACCTGGCTGAAGAACCTCCCGGCGCCGGGCATGGGGATCTGCGCCTGGGACGGCGACTCGCTGGTCGCCGTCGGCGGCGGCACTCAGGGGGTGATCGCCGAGCGCTACGCCGGCTCCTGGCTGTCCACCCTGACGTACACCTCGGGGCTCTCCGCCATCACGGGCGTCTGGGGCGCGAGCGTGGACCCGTTCTTCTTCACCAGCGCTGATGGCCACGTAGTCTGGGTCTCCGGTTCGAGCACGCGGCACATGCTCCACATGTGGCCGGCCGGCCTCTCGACCAACTTCAGGGCCGTCTCCGGCGGCGGCGGCAAGGTCTACGTCGTCGGCTACGACGGCAGCGCGGGCGTCGTGGCGCAGGCGCCGCTGCCGTGAGGCAGCGCGGGACCGAAGGTGCGAGGTGAGCAGCGAGGGGGAGCGGGAGCGGAGACTACTTCAGGTAGATCGCGGCCGCGTTGAAGACCTTCGCCTTGAGGTCGACGCCCTTGACCTTGACGACCAGCTTGGTCCCCGGCGGGTAGTAGCAGGCGCCGAGGTTATTCTGGGTCATCTCGTCCTTGAGGTCGACGACCTTCTTCTTCAGCTTGAGGACTGGCGCGAAGTTGTAGGTCTTGCCGCGGGCGATCAGCTTGAACTCCTTGTCCTTCGACTCGGGCGAGGTCAGCACCTTGGCGCCGAAGACGCAGTTCGGGAACTTCGAGTCATCGAGCGCGGTGACCTGCACGTTCATCATGTCCGGCTCGAGCTTGGCCAGCTTCAGCTTGGCGCGGAGCGAGGAGCTCCCGTCGGAGTCCTTCACCGCCAGCGCGTCCGCGCCGGCCGCGAAGGGATCCTCGGCCCTCACCCCGAGGGCGAGGAAGGGCAGGCTGAGCACCACGGCGAGAGACAGGGTCCGTCTCATGTTCGACTCTCCTTTCATGGATTGTTGGGACAGCTGATCCATCCGAACTTGAACGCCTGCAGGGTCTTGCCCTCGAGCTCTCCGACGACCCAGACCTTGCAGCCGACGCGCTTCTCGAGCACCTCGAGGAACGCCTTGTTGCCCTTGAGCGTGAACGCCCCCTCCTTGCCGCGCTCGAGCGCGAGGCCTTCGCCGCGCTTGCGCAGCTGACCGACGTGGGGGCGCTTGCCGCCGGTCTCGACGAGGTCGTAGCGGCTCACCGCGAGCGTGGGCATCTCCAGCTTCTTCGCGCCCTCGCTCCCCCAGACCTTGAGCTTGTGCCCGTCGAGGCGGAGCAGCTCCTCGCGCAGCGCGCCGACGAGCAGGAAGCGGTCGCCTCCCTCGGCGGTGAGCTGTGGCTCGCCGCCGCTGCTCCCGCGCACGACGAGGATCTTGCCCTCCTTGCTGACCTCCACCTTCTTCGCCTGCGCGGCGGGCGCGAGGACGAGCCCGCCGACGAGTAACCCGAGACACGCGATCAGCTTGTGGGAGCGCATGGCCGCCTCCTGCGTTGCGGTTGCCGCCCCGGAGGCGGCAGAGCATCAAACTCGGCAGCGGTTGCCGCCCCGGAGGCGGCAGAGCATCAAACTCGGCAGCGGTTGCCGCCCCGGAGGCGGCAGAGCATCAGACTCCAGAGTGTTGGTCGCGCCGGAGCTACTGCTGCTGCGTCTTGATCAGCACGAACCGGATGCTGGTGTCCGCGCTCTCCACCTTGACGCCGACCTTCCCCGTCTTGCCGGCGAGCTTGTAGAACTTCGCGGTCGCGTTGGGGATGGTCCCGCTCTTGTCGGCGCTGATGGCGTCCTCGATCGGCCCCTCCAGCTTCACCTCAGCGCCGGTGTTGTCCTTGCGGGTGCCGCGGATCTTGAGGCCGATCTTGTTGCCCGTGATCGGGTCGTCGATCAGGTCGCGGAAGGTGAAGCGCGTGTGGTTGGTGATGCCGCGCCCGTCGAGGGAGACGGCGGCGACCCAGTTGTCGAAGGCGTTCTTGTAGTCGGTGAACGGCGCGGCGAGCGCGCTGATCTCGGCGGTGCCCTGCTTCTCCGAGGTGTGGAGCGCCTGCAGGAAGGCGGCGCCGCCCGCGTCCTTGATCCCGCCGCCCGCCTCGTAGGTGACCCCGCCCTTCTGCTCGAAGAGGTAGCGAACGTAGGTCATCGCCAGCCCGCGCATGGTGAGCGTGTCCTTGCTGGTGGTCATCATCGCGGTCTCGCTGAAGTTGGCGAAGACCTCCTGGTTGAGCAGGGTCACGTTCTCGCCGCCGTAGCCGCAGGCGTCCTCGGCGAAGTGGGCCTGGCCCTCGTCGAGCCAGAGCGCCTCGAGCGCGCCCTGCCCGCTGTTCTGCTTGGCCTTGTAGACCTTGGAGCTGTAGTTGAGGAGGTGCTGGAACTCGTGCGCCAGGATCGCGTAGGTGTCGTCGACCTTGGCGGCCGAGTCGATGTAGAGGATGTCGGCCTGGTTCGACTTGGCGTCCTCGGTGAAGTCGTTCGAGTCGAAGAAGCCGACCGCCTTCTTGTCCTGGACCTTGCTCGTCAGCACCAGCCAGACGATGCCGTCGCCGTTGCGGTCCGAGGAGCGGACGCCGGCGCCCGCCTTCAGCTCGGGGTCGCCGAAGAGCGCGGTGTCGCGCACGTGAATCACCTTCTCGAACTTGTCGAGGATGGCGTCGATGTTGGCCGAGCTCACCGTGTCGCCCTTGTCGACGAGGACAGCGGCCTTCTCGCCCCTCTTCTTCACGTCGACGTCGATGGTCGTCACCGACTTGGCGAAGTTCCCCACCTTGACGCTGAGGGTCGTCGTGCACTTGCCGGCGCTGCAGACCTCGGTCGGGTCGCACTCGCCCGACTTCTTGCAGGTCGCCCCGGCGAGCTGCTTGGAGAGCGCCGGGTGGGGGCCGACCTTCTTCTTCGCGGAGAGCTCCATCACGCTCCGGCTCCACGCCTCGACCGCGAGGCGCCGCTGCCAGCGCGCCCAGAGCGCGGGGTTGGTCTCGCGCAGGGGCCGGCGCGGGGTGATCAGCGGCGAGGCCGAGGAGCCGATGCCCGGGTCGGCGGCGGCGCTGGTGAGCTTCACGTCGAAGGCGATGGCGTCAGCGGCCTCGTCGGAGACCGAGTAGGGGACGACCAGGAACTCCTTGCCCGTCGCGAAGTCGGCGTCGGCGCTCTCGCCGGCCTTCTTGAAGAAGATGAGACCGTCCGGGATCGGCGCGATGTCCGGGACAGGCGTGGACATCTCGTTGTTGCCGCCGAGCTCGCTTCTGGCGCCGCCGTCGCCGTTGCCGTTCTTGGTGTCGCAGGCCGCGGCCACCAGCACGAGGCCGAGGGCGAGGGTCGAGAGCGCTCTGAGAGATCGAAACCGCATCGGGTCCTCCCTTCTGAGGCTAGTCAAGTTGCAGGGTCGCCCAACGGTAACGCGGCATGAGGAAACCTTCAACGTCCTCGTGGCGTGCTCCGCCTGGCGCCCGCGTGCGTGGGGTCACATGCCCGCACACGCAGCGCCCGCAGCTACGACGGCGCGGACGAGGGGCTTATTCATCTGTGATCGGCGCCTGCCTGCCGCGGCGCGAGGAGGTTTGGATCGAAGCCTGCCCTTCGCTATAGTGTCACCGCCCAAGGCGATGACGACCTCGACCTCCAACCCCGCGCCCCCGCAGCAGCAGCCTGGCAAGGACCCCGGTCCTGGCGCCGCCGCGGGACGCTCGGGGATGAGACCGCGACCGCGGGGCCGGAGATGGCTCTGGCCGCTCCGGGTGCTGCGCGTGGTCCTGGTCCTGGCGATCGGCGTCCTGGGCGGCGTCCTCTGCTTCGCCCTCTTCCCGCCCTCCGACCTCCTGCGCCAGGCGGCGGTGATCATCGGCCGCCGCGTGCTCGGGCACCCGAACCTCGCCATCGGCCACCTCGAGCTCGCCCCGCTCTCGCACCTCGAGCTCCGCGACCTCTGGCTCGGCCCGCCGGAGGGCTACCGCCGGCCGCTCTTCACCCTCAAGCGCCTCGCCGTGCGCTGGGACCTCTCCCGCATCACCCAGGGCGAGCTCCGCGTGCTCCAGGTGCTGGTCGAGCGGCCGCGGGCGCGCGTCGAGCAGCGCGGCGGCAAGCTCAACTGGCTCGCCTTCCTCGACGGCCTGCCGAAGTCCAAGCCGAAGCCGGAGGAGCCCAGCCAGCCCTCGAACCTCCGCGTCCGCCTGGAGCGCGTCTCCGTGATCAGCGTCGGCGCCTTCCTCGACGACGGCGCGCAGCGCGTGCTGCTCGACGGGCTCCACCTCGGCGTGAGCGGGATGTACAGCCGCCTCGCCAGCCACCTCGACCTGGCGGTGCGGCTCGAGGAGCCGCGGCCGGGGCAGCCGAACCTCGAGCTGCTGAAGCGCGGCCAGGCCGGCGGGCCCGACCTCGGCGGCCGCTTCGTCACCCGGCTCTCTCTCGACGTGGCCGCCGACGACGTGCACGCGGCGCGGGCCGCCGTCGACCTCGGGCTCGAGCTCGCCTCCGCGGAGCTGAAGGCCCCCTGGCCGGTGGCGCCGGTCAAGCTCGGGGTGGAGCTCGCCGCGCACGCGTCGCTGCCCGACCAGAAGGCGGGCCTCAAGCAGCTCCGCGTGCGGCTGAACGGCGACGAGCTGCTCCGCCTGCAGGCCGAGCTCGCCGGCTTCAGCAAGAAGGGCGCGGTGAGCCTGCTCCTCTCCCGGCTGCACCTGCCGCTCGATCG
>JAKLHH010000209.1 GCA_022710245.1 Myxococcota bacterium | reverse complement strand
TCGGGCTGTGGAGCACCGAGAACGGCTCGCGGCTCGCGCACGCCCAGCTGCACGGGGCGGTGGTGCACCTGCTGCTGGGGGACGGTCCGACTGGGACTCGCCTCCTCGCGGCGACGGAGCTCGGCGATCAGCTCACCTGGGACCTGGGCAGCTTCCGGACCTCTTACTGCGCGCTGATGGATCACGTGTGGGCGCGGGTGCCCGTGCGCTGGGAGGCCGGCCTGCCGGTGCGCCGCGAGCCGCCGGCCGGGCACCGGTGTCGATGACCCGCGGGCGGCCGGCAATAGCGTGCGACAGCCACGCGCGGGAGGGCTCTCCCCTGAGGAGGCGCCTTCGCCAGGAGGTCGGACCATGAGACTCGCCATCCCCGGGATCGCGCTCGCCGCGCTCCTCTCCGCCTGCGGCGGCGACCCTGCCCCGACCGAGAGCTGCGAGGACGGGCTCGGCCTCGCGCTGCCGACGGGCTGCGCCGGGGTCACTCGCCCGCGCCTCTGCGAGGAGACCTTCTGCACCGGCGAGCTCCCGGCCTGCGGCCAGCAGCTCCATGTGCTCTCGGGCGCGGCCGCCGGTGGCGACGGCACGAGCGCGCACCCGCTGCCCGAGCTGCGGCTCGCCGCGCAGCTCGCGAAGGACGGCGACTGCATCCTCCTCGGCGCGGGCGACTACGAGGGCGCGGAGCTCCGGGGCGGCGTCAGCCTCCTCGGCGCCGGGGCCGCGCGCACCCGGCTCAAGCTGCCGAGCGGCGGCGATCGGGTGCTGGCGGTGAAGGGAGGCGGCGGCGGGCTCGTTCGCGGGGTCGAGCTCGGCGGCGCCGGCCTCGGGCTGGTCATCAGCGGGGTCAGCGCGCTCCGCGTCGAGCAGGTGCGGATCAACGAGGTGAGCGGGGTCGGGCTCTACGCCGCCGCCGGCACGCTCTCCGTCGCCCACACCACCGTGCGCGGCACACGGCAGGCCACCCTCGGCGGCTCGCCGACCGCGATGGGCGTGGTGCTGGCCCCTGGCAGCGCCGCGACCGTCCAGGCGAGCTTGCTCCTCGCCAGCGCGCAGCTCGGCCTCTTGGCGGCCGACTCGACGCTGACGCTGACCGGCTCCGCGCTGGTCGAGAACGGCTCCGACGCGCTCGCCGCGAGCGGGGGCGCCGCGCTCACCTGCGCCACCAGCTGCCAGGCCGCCAGCGCGACCCTCACCGACGTGCTGCTCAGGGGCAGCCGCGGCGTCGGCCTCCTCGCCGCGGGGCTCAAGCTCGAGGCCGATCGGCTCGAGGTGCGGGAGACCGCGCTCGCCGCGGGCCGGGCGCGCGGGCTCTCACTCCAGGCCGCCGCGAAGTTCACCCTGCGGCACGCGGTCGTCGCCGACGGCAAGGGTCAGGGCGCGGTGGTGGACGGCGCCTCGGGCTCGCTGATCGCCAGCGCCGTCAGCGGCAACCTCGACCGTGGCCTCTGGCTGCAGAGCCCGGCGGGCGCCGTCAGCGCCCTGCAGTGCGAGGTGAAGGGGAACGTGCTGGTGGGGATAGGCGGCCTGCAGGCGAGCGGGGTGCAGGTGCTGGGCGGCACCATCACGGGAACTCGCAAGGCGCCGACCATCGTCAGCGGGAACACGATCGAGATGGGTGACGGGCTGCAGATCCTCGCCGGCTCCTCCTTCACGGTCGACGGGGTCAGCTTCGCGCAGAACGAGCGGCTCTCGGTCCTCGTCGACGGCGGCACCGGGTCCGTCAAGCAGAGCACGTTCGCGGCGGGGGTCCCCGCGCTGGTCCGCCAGGGCGGCGGCACGGTGACCGCTCTCAATAACCTGGACGCCTCCGGCAAGGGCGTGGGCATCACCGACCCCGCCACGCCCTACGGGATGGATCCGCAGCCGGTCTGGATGCCGCCTCCCGCGGCGCTCCCGGGAGGCATCTGATCAGAGCTGGATCTTCGGCACCGGCGGCACCGGGGCGGGCGTCAGCTCCGCGCCGGAGCTGACCGAGTTGCGGCCGTTCTCGAAGAAGATGTTGTCGTCCTTGATCGCCGGGGTCGCGCCGTCCTCGAGGTCGATGGCGAAGACGCCGGAGTGGAAGACGGTGCTCTGCACGAGCCCTCCGGCGCGGCTGCAGAGTAGCCCGGCCCGCGCGCTGTGGTCGATCAGGGACCCGCTGAGCGCTATGGTCGAGCCCTCCTCGGAGACCGCGATGCCGTCGCCGACGCCGGGGTCGGTCGGGCGGGTGTCGCGGACGGCGCAGCGCTCCACGGTCGCGGCCGAGGCGGAGACCCGGATCCCGGAGCCCTGGCAGCCGGAGACCACGCACTGCCGCACGGTGAGCGCCGAGGCGCGCGTCATACCCTCGACCACCGCGGCGAGGACGCCGGCGCCCTGGGCGAGCTCGCTCGCCGCAGCGCGCGTGTCGCGGATCGCGCAGCGCTCGAGCGTCGCGTCGCCGCTGTAGACGCCCACGCCGTTCTCCCGGTTGCCGACGACCAGCGAGTCACGCATGGTCAGCTTCGGCGCCGCGTCCAGGCCCGGGTCGATGGTCGCCTCGACCCCGCGCCCCCACTTCTGGTCCGAGGCCTGCGCCTGGGTGTCCTTGATCACGCACCGCTCGATGGTCCCCTCGGCGCTGGTCAGCAGCACGCCGATGGTGCGGTTGCCCGTGATCAGCGAGTCACGCAGCGTCAGCGACGGCGCCGGCGCGCCCTTGACCATCACCGCGCCGACCCCGATGCCCGCGCCCTGATCGAGCACCGTCGGCAGGGTGTCCTTGATCAGGCAGCGCTCGACGGTGGCCTTCGAGGAGATGACGCCGACACCACCGCTGGTGTTGCGGGCGAGCACGCTCTCGCTGAGCGTCACCGTCGAGGAGGGTCCCGTTCCCTCGTCGGGCATGGCGTAGACGCCGTGGCCGCCGCGCTGGTCGGTGAGGCGCTCCTTCGTGTCGCGGATGACCAGCCGCTCGAGGGTGGCGGTGGCGCTGAGGACCGCCACGCCTGCCGTGCGGCTCTCCGCGATCAGCGTATCGCGCACGGTGACAGTGGCGGCGCCGAGCGCGAGGACGCCGCTGCCGTTCTCCTGCGCGGGAGTGGCGCCGGTCTGCTGCAGCGCGCACCCCTCCACCGTCGCCGCGCTGCCGTTGACCAGCACCGCCGCCCCCAGCGCCCCGGAGATCACGCTCTCCCGGACGGTGAGCGTCGAGGGCTGCTTGGTGGTCGGCGCGACCCCGGCCGAGATCGCGGCGTGGGTCCACTGCAGACCCGCCGCGGCCGCGCGCAGGTCGCGGATGGTGGTGCGCTCGACGGTGGCCGTGGTGCCCTCGAGCGAGATCCCGATCTCGCGGTTGCCCACGATGAGGGAGTCCTGCACGGTGAGGCCGCTGGCCCGCGCCGCTGCCACGCCGTAGCCCTCGCCTCCGTCGACGACGAGCCTGGCGATCGTGCCCTTGCCGCCGCGGAGCACGACCGCGTTCTTCGGGCCGGTGACGGTCAGCGAGCGCAGGTCGAGCTCGCCGTTCAGCGCCTCGATGACGCCGTAGCTGTTCCCGCCGGAGGCTGCGCCGCTGATGCGGACCTTCGCCGGGCAGCGACCGACCAGGCGCAGCTGCCGCTTCTCGACGTAGACGTCCTCCTTGTACTCGCCGGCGGCGAGCGCGAGGGTGATCCAGCCGCTGGCGGGTGCGGCGGCGAGCGCGTCGGCGATGGTCTTGTACGGCGCCGCGCTGGTCCCGTCCGAGCTCGCGCCGGACCAGGCCGCGTCGACGTGGAGCGTCCCGGGCTGATCCTGGAGCTCACCGAAGGGAGCGGTGCCGCAGTCCCCGACGGGCTGGCACTCGGTCTTGCCGATCACCTCGCGACTCCCCGCGGGACAGGCCGCCGCGGGGAGCACGGGCTCGCACCAGCCGTCCTTGGTCGTCGCCCACCCCGCCGCGCAGGTCGCGGGCGGCCCGACGGTGACGCACTTCCAGTCAGGCCCGGCGCTGATGCCGCCCGTACACTCGCTGGCGCCCACCCGCACGCAGGTGGTGCCGGGCCCCCCCGGCGCCTCGTCCGACATGCAGGTGAGGACCACCGGGCGCTGCGCATCCGGGATCACGCCGCTGTCGGCAGCGGGCGGGGCCGCGGGATCAGCGCATCCGGTCCCGACACCTGCCAGGTTGAGCGAGAGCAGACCAGCGACGAGCGCGCGACGGGGACTCAGCACACGACCCTCCTGTCTCAGCGCGGGCGTACCACTGCCGGGCGCGGAGGGTCAACGCGTTGCTGCAAGGCCAGCGCTGTCGGCTGCAAGCCGCAGCCGCGCCGGCGCGGCACGCCCGCGGTCAATCGCCGCGCGAGCGAGCTGCGCCCGAGGAGGCCACGGCCAGGAACACCTTGCACCGCCGCCGGCGCCGTCCCCATGATCTGATCTGCTCGTCGAGGAAACACACAAGGCACGAGGTGACTGTCATGACAACCATCGAGGAACCCATCCAGCGGCGCCGGAAGGACGACAAGCTGCTGGAGACGCTGGCCGGAGGATCGCTGGTGAAGGCGATCGGCGGCGCCGCCGCGATCGTGCTCTCGATCCTGGGTCTCGCCAGGGTCTATCCGTATATCAGCCTCTCCATCGCCACCATCGCGGTAGGCGTCGCGCTCCTCTTCGAGGGCGGCGCGATCGCGGCCAAGTACCAGCGGCTGCTGCCGGCGACCCGGCCCGACCAGCCGGGCGAGGGCCCCGGCCTTCAGGCCAGGACCATCGAGCTCGGCGGTGGCATGACCTCCGAGTTCGTCGGCGGCGCGGCCGGGATCGTGCTCGGGATCGTCGGCCTCGTCGGGATCGCCCCCTTCACGCTCTCGGCCGTCGCCGCCATCGTTTTCGGCTCGGCGCTCGCCATCGGCTCCGGCGTCCCCAGCCGGCTCGCCGCGGTGTCGACCGGCCGCTTCGATGAGGGGAGCCGGCTCGCGGAGGCCATGCGCGAGGCCGCCAGCGTGGCGTCGGGCACCCAGGTGATGGTCGGCGTCGCGTCGATCGTCCTCGGCATCCTGGCGCTCAAGGGCGTCCAGCCGGCGTGGGTGCTCACGCTGGTGGCGCTCCTCACCCTGGGCTTCTCCACGCTCCTCAGCGGCACCGCGGTGAGCGGCAAGATGATGGCGCTCTTCAAGCGCTGAGGGGTCGCGTCTCCCGCCGGGCGCCGCGCCCCGCCAGACCCGGTGGCTCTCCCGGGCGGTTTGGGGTAGCCGGGGCGGTCGCGATTTACCATACTCCTCTCAGCATCGCTGATGAGGACGCGTGAACCGACTGAAGGACCCCAGCTCGACCGAGGACAGGGCCACCCTCCTGGCTGCGGTGCGCGACGCAGCGCTCGCCATCACCTCCGAGCTGTCACTCGACCAGTGCCTGCAGAAGCTCGTCGACGCGGCCCGTGATCTGGCCAGCGCGCGCTACGCCGCGCTCGGCGTGGTGGGCAGCGACCGCCGCCGCCTCGACCGCTTCATCATCTCCGGGATGAGCCCCGACGAGGTGAAGCGGATCGGCCGCTGGCCTCGCGGCCACGGCCTGCTCGGCGTGCTGCTCGACGACCCACGACCGCTCCGCTGCCCTCGCATCGCCGATGACCCGCGCTCGGTCGGCTTCCCCGACGGACACCCGCCGATGGCGAGCTTCCTCGGCGTGCCGATCCAGTGCAGGGGAGAGGTCCTCGGCCACCTCTACCTGACCGAGAAGGAGGGCGCCCCAGACTTCAGCGCGCGCGACGAGGAGCTCCTGGTGCTCTTCGCCGCTCACGCGGCGATCGCCATCGTCAACGCGAGGCGATTCACGGGCGCCAGCGCCGAGCTGCAGCAGCGCAACCGCGCGCTCGAGCTCGCCGAGCAGCGCGCGCGCCTCCTCGCCGAGCTGAGCCGGAACCTGCAGGCTGGCGCCACGGAGCCCGACCAGCTGGCGCCGGCCCGGATCGCGGCGCGGGCGCTGGAGCTCCTCGGTGACGCCTGCTGCGTCACCCTCGTCGACCCGCCGGGCGCACGCGGCCTCGCTGGCCTGGATCCCTCGCGCCTGCCGGCCGCCGAGCGCCTGCTCGAGGCCTGCCGGCCTTCTCTCGAGGCGGTGCTGGCGGGCGGGCCGACGCTGGTCGCTGGCGACCTGCACACCTCCGGCTCGGCGCTCGGCGCCGAGGCCGAGGCCGTGATGCGGCAGGAGCGCTGGAACGCGGTGCTCCTCACCGCGCTGCGGACCCAGACCGGCACCTACGGTACGCTCGCGCTCTTCGGGGCCGAGCCGCTCCGCTTCGGCGCCGAGGAGCGGCGGCTCACCGATGAGGTCGCGACCCGCGTCGCGCTCGCGCTGGAGAACGCGGCGCTGCTCCGCCGCCTCGCCGAGGCGCTCCGCGCCCGCGAGCGCTTCGTCTCGGTGGCGGCGCACGAGCTGAAGACCCCCGTCGCGGTGCTGAAGGGCTCGACGGAGCTGCTCCGGGCGAGCCACACCACGCCCGAGCTCTTCGAGCAGTCCTGCGGCGCCATCACTCGAAGCTGCGACCGGCTGGTGCGGCTGGTCGACGAGCTCCTCGACGAGGCGCAGCTCCAGGCCGGGCGCCTCGCGCTGCACCTCGAGCCGACGGAGCTGATCCGGCTGGTGGCCGAGGTCCTCGATCAGCATCGGCGCGGGGAGACCGCGCCACCAGCGCTGCAGCTCCAGCCCGCCGTGGCGGAGCTCTGGGGCCGCTGGGATCCTGGACGGCTCGAGCAGGTCGTCTCCAACCTCGTCGGCAACGCGCTGAAGTACTCGCCGCCCGGCTCGCCGGTCACGGTGAGCGCCTGGCGCGAGGACGACCAGGCCCGCCTCTCCGTGGCCGACCGCGGCGTCGGCATCCCCGCCGAGGAGCGGGGGCGCGTCTTCGAGCCGTTCTTCCGCGCACGCAACGCGCGCTTCGGCACCGCCCGCGGCGCCGGGCTCGGGCTCCACCTCAGCCGCGACATCGTCGAGCGCCACGGCGGCAAGCTCTGGTTCGACAGCGTCGAGGGGCACGGCTCGACGTTCCACGTCAGCCTGCCGCTGGGCGAGCTCTCCGGCAGCGGGGAAGGGAGATCAGCATGAGCGAGCGACCCATCCTGAGGCGCATCGACGAGGTCACGGCGACCCCGGTGGAGCGCGCACGCGGAGCCTCGATCCAGGTCCTCCTCGGGCCCGCCGATCGCATGCCCGGCTTCTACACGCGACGCTTCACGCTGGAGCCCGGCGGCCGCATCCCGGCGCACCGCCACGACCGCATCGAGCACGAGCAGGTCGTGCTCGAGGGGCAGATGACCCTCGGCCTCGAGGGCGAGCAGCGCGAGGTGCGGGCCGGCGAGGTGATCTACATCCCGGCCGGCGTCGCCCACTGGTACGAGAACCGCGGCGCGGTGCCGGTGCACTTCCTCTGCATGGTGCCCGCGACGGCCGAGTACTCGACGGAGTGGCTGGAGAGCCTCTGAGCTCTCCCGAGTCCACGTCCGCTCGCTTCTTGCTCGCTCGTTGACGGTCCTCTGCCCATTGATCCGAACGTGTGGTGACAGCACCGAGCGAGCAGTCCTACGGCGCGAGCTTCTTCACCTGCGCGCAGGTCTCGCTGCTGCCGCGGAGCAGCTTCTCCAGCCCCGCCAGCAGCCGCTCGAGCTTGACCGCCCGCTCGATCAGCGGCTTCTTCCACGCAGCGTCGTGGTCGTCGAGGGCGTCGGCGAGCTGCTCGTGCTCGTCGCGGATGTGGTCGGCCAGGTTCTTCCAGTGCTCGCCGTACTTCTCCAGCACGGTGACGCGCCTCCGCAGCCGGCGCACCTCCCAGCCCTGCTTCGCGTCGAGCGTGCGCGCGGCGATGACCGCGCGCTCCACCTCTGGCGTCAGCTCCTTGGCCCGCTTCTCCAGCGCCTCGAGGCGCTTGGGGAGCTCGGCGAAGCGCCGCTTGGCGAGCTTGCTCTCCGGCACGCAGTGGCGCTCGCGGTAGCCGCGCAGCCGGTGATCGTCGAGCCGGTAGAGGTCGAGGAAGAACTGCACGCGTCCGTCGTCGGCGACGCGCGCCGTGAAGTACTCGACGAAGATCGGCAGCGGCCGCCGCAGGCTGACGAAGGTCTCCAGCGTCGCCGCCTTCTTGACCAGCGCCTTGTAGGCCTCCGGATCCCACTCCTTGCGCAGGGGCTCGAAGCTCATCGAACGCCAGTCCCGCTGCAGGCGCTGGTAGCGCGCCTCGTCCCACTGGCCGTCCTCGGAGAGGACGTGCTTCGCCAGCCCCCAGGGGTCCTGGACCCGCATGCAGCCGTGCGAGTAGGCGCGCAGCGGCTGCTCGAAGAGCGCCTTCTGGGGCGTGTCGTGGAGGTAGGTCTCGTGCGGGTTGGGGAAGAGGAACTTGACGAACCCGAGCGAGTTGGCCGGCCCCGGCAGCTCGCGCACCCACTCCTGCGGGGTGCCCGGCAGCATGATCTCGTAGCCGTTCTTCTGGTAGAAGAGCGAGTCCTTGCCCCGCTCGGGCTCGAGCTCGGTCTCCTTGATGTAGCGGGTGACGTTCCAGTAGGGGCTGAAGACCAGCGTCTTGATGCGCGCCGCCTGCAGGGGGGTCGCGTAGGCGAGGATCTTGCGTTCGGTCTGCTCGTCGCACTTCTCGCCGCCCGCCTTGCCGACGACGACGCGCTGCCGCTGCTGCAGCTTGCCCTCGCGCCAGACCTCGAGGTGGAACTCGGGCACGTTGACCATCACGTAGGACGCAGGCGCGAGCCGCACCGCGCTCTCCCGCCACCGCTGCAGGTTCAGCTCGAGGGTGCGCAGCCGGGCCTGGGCCGACACGTTCAGCGTGGCGAAGAAGCGGCGATCCGGCTTCCCGGTGCCGACCTGCTGGTGAGCGAGCTGGAACTCGACGACGGCCTGGCGCAGCTTGCCGTCAAAGCTGCGCTCGTCGCTGACGTCATCCGTCTTCAGGTAGCCCTCGGCGGCGAGCCGGCGGCGCAGCGCCGGCACCAGCGCGTGCTTGCGCCCCGGCCCGATGGAGACGACCTGCGGCACCACGCTCCAGCCGCCGGCCTGGACCATGGCGCGGTAGCGACGCACGGCCTCGACCAGCCGCGCGTACTGCGGGTGCTGCGGCGGCGCGACCAGCGGCGCCAGCGAGGCCGGGTCCCGCGCCGAGCCGAGGTCCGCCTCGAGGCGCCGGCGGATCAGCTCCGCGGAGGGGGGCAAGGTGACCGGGGCCTGCCGGCGCTTCGCGGGCTTCGAGGCAGCGACCTGCCGGGCGATCTGCTGGTCCTCGGCTCGCCAGCGCGCCTCGAGCTCGAGCACGGCAGGCGCTGTGCGGCCGAGCGCCTGCTCGACGCGCACGAGCCCGTCGGCGAGCGCCACTTCGCGCCTCGCCAGCTCCTCGAGCGCCGCGCGCCGACGGGCGCGGGCCGCTGCGAAGGCCTGCGCCAGGCGCGGTACCGGGGACCGCTCGGCCACCAGCCGCGGGAGGAGGTCGGCCTGCGTCCGCGCGAGCTCTCGGA
>JAKLHH010000208.1 GCA_022710245.1 Myxococcota bacterium | reverse complement strand
CGACCGGCAACGGCCGCCGCGAGTCGTTCCGTCACGCGCCGCTCCCGCGCATGCGCACGACCTACATGCTCCCGGGGCCGCACAGCAAGGACGAGATCATCCGCTCCGTCGAGCGCGGCATCTACGCGGTGAGCTTCACCAACGGGCAGGTGCAGATCGGCGCGGGTGACTTCACCTTCTACATCAAGACCGGCTACCTGATCGAGGGCGGCAAGCTGACCGCGCCGATCAAGGATGTGAACATCATCGGCAACGGGCCGCAGGTGCTGCAGGACGTGGAGATGGTCGGCGATGACCTGGTCATCGACCAGGGGGGCTGGACCTGCGGCAAGGATGGGCAGAGCGTCCCCGTTTCGCTCGGGCTGCCGACGGTGAAGGTCTCGGCCATCACCGTCGGCGGGCTCGGCTGAGGAGCGGACCATGGATCCTTCTCTCGCGCGACTCGCCGAGCTGGCCGTCGAGCACGCCCTGCGCCAGGGGGCGAGGGAGGCGGCGGTGAGCCTGCACCGCTCGCGCTTCATCGACCTCAAGAGGCGCGAGGGCCGCACCGAGGCGCTCCAGGCCTCCACCAGCCGCGGGCTCTCCGTCTCGCTCTACGTGGACGGCCGCTACTCGAGCAACGCCACCAGCCTCCTGCAGGAGGCGCAGGTGCGCGGGTTCATCGACGAGACCCTGGCGATGACCCGCATGCTGGCGCCCGATGCGCACCGCGCGCTGCCCGATCCCTCGCTCTACGGGCCGGCGACCGGCGTCGCGCTCGACCTCGAGGACCCGGGCTACGACGCGCGCACCATGGAGTGGCGCGACGAGGTGGTCACCGCCGCCGAGGACGCGGCGCGGGCGCCTGGCGAGGCGGTGATCTCCGCCGCGGCGAGCGTCACCTCCTCGGCGAGCGAGTCGATCCAGCTCCACTCGAACGGCTTCCGCGGCGAGCGGCGCTTCACCTCCTACCACCTCGGCGCGAGCGTCACCGCGCGCGACAGCGAGGGCAAGCGCCCCGAGGACCACTGGTACACGAGCGCGCGCCACCCCGCCGACCTCCCCGACGCGGCCTCCATCGGGCGCGAGGCGGCGCGCCGGGCGCTGGCGCGGGTCGGGAGCCGCAAGGTGGACTCGGCGAAGATGACGCTGGTGGTCGAGAACCGGGCCAGCGTGCGGCTGCTGAGCTCGCTCCTCGAGCCGCTGACCGGCGCCTCGCTGCAGCAGCACCGCTCCTGCTTCGAGGGCAAGCTGGGCGAGGCGATCAGCGCCCCGGCGCTCACGCTGCGCGACGAGCCGTTCCTCGTGCGCGGGCTCGGCTCGCGCACCTACGACGAGGAGGGGCTGCTGGCGCGGCCTCGGGCCCTGATCACCGACGGGCGCCTGGAGAGCTATCTGATCGACGTCTACTACGGCCGCAAGCTCGGCGTGCCGCCCACCGGCGGCTCGACCAGCAACCTGATCCTGCAGCCCGGCACCGCCAGCCTCGAGGAGCTCCTGCGCGGCGTGAACCACGGCGTGCTGGTGACCAGCTTCCTCGGCGGCAACTCGAACCCGGCGACGGGCGACTTCTCGTTCGGGGTGGGCGGCTTCCTGGTGCAGGGCGGCGCGCTGGCCGGGCCGGTCGGCGAGATGAACATCACCGGCTCGCACGTCAGCCTCTGGCGCTCGCTGCGCGCGGTGGGCGGAGACCCCTACCCCTGGAGCTCGTGGCGGCTGCCCAGCCTGGTCTTCGACGACGTGCAGTTCAGCGGCAACTAAGAGCTCAGCTCGAGCTCCACTCGTCGCCACCCGGTCGCGGCAGCAGCCCACCGCTCACCGCCCCGCCGCCTCCACCCTTCCAGACCTTCATGCTCGGAGGCTGGGTCCCCCGGGTCCCCCGCACGCCCATGGCCGCCAGACCGGGGGAGGGGTAATATCCTCGGCCATGGAGCCCATCAACTGGAAGCGAGGCTGGCGCCTCTGGTCGCCCCGCAGCTACGCCGAGGCCATCGACACTCGCACCGGGGATCGCCTGCTCATGCGGCTGACCCACCGGCAGCTCGGGGTGTCGTTCGACCGCTTCGGGCCCAACGTCGGACAGCCGAACCAGCGCCCGCAGATCCACGTGCTCCACCGCGACATCCCCGAGCTCGCGGGCGGGCTCAGGCTGGGCTGCTGGACGCTCGACGGCTGCTACGAGCTCGACCTCGACCGGCCGGAGGTGAAGGCGAAGCTGGTCCTCGCCGACTCGCGCAGCCTCGCCTGCGGGCCCAGCGACGACCCGGTGATGCGCTCCGGGGTGCTCCTGGTCCAGGTGGACTGCAGCCGCCTGGCGGAGAGCGCCGAGCTCTGCTTCGAGCCGGAGGGTGCGGATGGCGCGCCGCTCCGCAAGGTCCTCCTCGGCGGGACCGCGCGCGTCAGCGGCGACCGGATCTTCCTCGCGGAGGGGCAGAGCCTCTTCGCGGTGGGCCGCATGCCCGACAAGATCAACCAGGCCAAGGCGCAGAAGCGCATCCGGCAGATGGTGTCCTACGTCACCCACTTCGGCATGAGCCAGCTCACCGGCCCGCAGCGGATGGGCCACGCGGTGCGCTGGAACACCTGCTGGGACCCGCTGCGCGAGGACGTCTTCCTCGCGGTGAGCCGGTCGTGGGTGCAGATGATGTCGCAGATCGTCGGGCAGCCCGACTGCAAGCGCGGCCCGCTCATCTTCGGCTGGGACGCCGCGCTCTCGGCGCTGCTCGTCTCGCGCTCGGAGCCGCAGCTCGCGCGCGCCATCGTCACCTCCGTGCTCTCGCGCCAGCAAGAGGACGGGCGCCTGCCGCCGATGAGCCTCGGCCCCTATGACAGCGACCGCATGGCGCCGCCGCTGCTGCCGCTCGCGGTCTGGTACCTCTGCTACGACGGCCGCATGGAGTTCGCCGCGGAGGTGCTGCCGCAGCTGATCCGCGCGCACCGCTGGCTGATCGCCAACCGCGAGCCACGCCGCGACGGGCTCCTCGCCTGGGGCGACGACGGGCAGAAGGGGTCGCCGATCCGCATCGACGGCTGGGTCGGCGCCGTCTACGAGTCGGGGATGGACAACTCGCCGATGTGGGAGGAGCTCGGCTACGACTCGCACCTGCGCAGCATGGGCCGGGCCTGCGTCGACCTCTGCTCGATGGCGGCGCTCTCGGCGCGCGTGCTCGCCGTGCTCTGCGAGCGCACCGGGCAGGACCCCAAGCCGTTCCAGGCGGACTACCGCCGCATCCAGGCCGCCGTGAACAGCCGGCTCTGGGGCGGCGACCAGCTCTACCGCAACCTGCGCGTCGACGGCTCGCTCGCCGAGCGCGTCACGCCGACCTCCTTCTACCCGCTGCTCGCGGGCATCCCCTCGCGTGACCAGGCCGCGGCGCTGATCGGGCGTCACCTGAAGAACCGCGAGAGCTTCTGGGCGCCGCCGGCGATCCCGTCGGTGCCCCGCACCTCGCCCTACTACGACGGCGACGGCGACTACTGGCGCGGCCGCATCTGGCCGCCGATGAGCTTCCTCGTCTGGGCCGGGCTGCAGCAGTACAACCCGGCGGAGGCCGGCGCGCTGGCCGAGCAGTGCCGCGATCTCTTCGACGAGGAGTGGCGCCGCGACGGCGACGTGCACGAGAACTACTCGGCGGCGACCGGGCGCGGCGAGGCCGCGGCGGGGGTCTACTCGCGGAGCTGCCCCATGTACTGCTGGGGTGGGCTGCTGCTGCTGCCCGAGCTGGAGGGAAAGATCGGCGGCGCCATCTCGCGGCTGCCGGCGATCGAGGGCTGAGTCGCGCGCACTCGCCTCGCCTCGCCCCGCCTCGCCTCGCCTCGTCCGCCCCGCCTCGCCTCGCCCGCCCCGCCTCACTCGCTCGAGCGTCTGAGCGGCCTGCGCCTGCCCCCACCCGATGCTATAGTCACGACCTCGATCAGCAGCAGTCTCGTCGTCCATCAACCGCGGGAGGAGGTGCGCCTATGTGCAGGGGGATGCTCGTCGCCGCAGGCATCGTCGCCGTCGCCGTCGCGGCCGGCTGCCACAAGAACAACCGCGATCCAGCGGGCCCGAGCTGGCCGATCAGCAGCGCGGATCTCAAGGAGGGCCAGCCGGTCGACGTGAAGTTCACCTGCGACGGCGCGGACCTCTCGCCGGCGCTCGCCTGGCCGCCGCCGCCGACCGGCACGCAGAGCCTGGCGCTGATCATGGATGATCCGGACGCGCCCTCGGGCACCTTCACACACTGGCTGCTCTACGACGTGCCGGCGGATCGCACCTCGGTGGCCCAGGGCGTGGAGAAGACCGGCGAGGTGCGGGGGCTCGGCCGCCAGGGGCAGAACGGGTTCGAGAAGCTCGGCTACGGCGGTCCCTGCCCGCCGCCCGGCAAGCCGCACCACTACCGCTTCACGCTGCACGCGCTCTCGGCGAAGCTGGACCTCGCCGCCGGCGCGAACCGCGCCGCCGTCGACAAGGCGCTCGCGGGCAAGGTCCTGGCGCAGACGCAGCTGACCGTGACCTACCAGCGCGCGGCGAAGCAGGAGAAGAAGTAGGAGCGGCGCCCCGCACGTCGGGCGGTGGCGGGCAGCTGCCGCGACCGACCAGCGAGCAGCTCACCCGTCGAGGAACGCGAGCAGCTCGAGCGGGTGCTGGAGCAAGGTCCGCGCCCCGGCGGCGCGTAGCTCGTCGGCGCCGCGGAACCCCCAGAGGACGCCGACGGCCAGCATCCCCGCGCCCACCGCGGTCTCCATGTCCGTCGAGGTGTCGCCGAGGTAGACCACCTCGCCAGGCGCCACCGCGAGGCGGCGCGCGACCTCCAGCGCCGGGGCGGGATCGGGCTTGCGCGGCAGCCCGGCGGTGGCCCCGAGCACCACCTCGAAGCGCCAGCGCGGCAGCAGCTGCGCGACGATGGCCCGCGTCATCTCGTCGAGCTTGTTCGAGAGCACCGCGAGCTTCAGCCCGCGCTCGAGGAGCGCGTCGAGGAGCTCGGGGATCCCGGGGTACGGCCGCGTCCGCTCGGCCCACCGGCCGCTGTACTCTGCGCGCATCTCGGCGAGGAGCGTCGCGACCACCGCGGGCGCGCGCTGGGCCTCGGGCATCGCGCGGCGGACCAGTTCCTCGACGCCCTCGCCGACGAAGTAGCGGTAGGCGTCGACCGGGTGCTCGGGCCAGGCGTGCCGGCTGAGCACGCTGTTCATCGAGGCGGCGAGGTCCTCCAGCGAGTCGAGCAGGGTCCCGTCGAGATCGAAGAGGGCTGCGCGGAGGCGGGTGGGATGCTTCACACGCAGAGTGTTACCACAGGCGCGCCCCGCTGACACGCAAGCGCGCCGCGTCAGGCGGAGGGCGCCCGCGCGGGCCGGTCCTCGCGTCCCCGCGGGACGCTCCGGGAGGAGACCGCGGGCGCGACCAGCTGCCAGCCCTGCTCCGTGCAGAGGCGGCGCAGCGTGCTCGCGTCGAGCTCGGGATAGAAGCGCCAGGTGATGAACTCGCCGGGCCTGGCGCACTCGCGGTGAAGCGCGCGGGTGATCGCGCGCGCGTCGCGGAGCGCCTCCTCGCCGCACACCTCCGGGTTGACGACGAGCAGCTGGTCGAGGGGCGAGGTGTCGCCAGCCGCGAAGAGCCAGGGCGCGTGGAGCCACTCCTCACGCCCCATCGCGGCCGCGGCGCGCCGCGCCTCGCGGGACTCGGCGGGCTCGACCACCATCACCCGAACTGGCTCGGACTGCATGCTCGACCTCCGCGCTCGCGATTCCCTATATATTCGTACCGGCGGACAGATCCTTCCGGCTCTTGCGCGAACCCTGCCATGCTGCACACTTGCAGGGCAGAGGAGAAAGAGAGCCGCAATGCCGCCAATGCCGCCCCGAGGTCGCCCTTCATCGCGAACCGTGCCCAGCATGCGAGCAGGGCCAATTGCGGCGGTCGCATCCCGGAGCGGCCGGGGGCCGCGAGGACCCGCAATTGCCTCCGAGACCATCTCGCGCCGCACCGTCCTCGAGTGGCTGGGCGGTGGCACCGTCCTCGCGCTCTCCGGCGAGCTGCTCGCGGCCTGCACCGGCCCCGAGAGCGCGCGCCGGCAGGACCAGGGGCCGCGCGACGCGAGCGGCGCCGACCGCCCCCGCGCCGACCAGGCCGCTGCCAGCGATCGCTCCGGACCCGACGTCGGCTACCCCTTCGCGCCCGGCGAGGGCAAGGCGCCGGTCTTCGGCCCCTGGGGCGAGCGCACCGTGGACGAGCAGGACCTCAAGCAGCTCCTCGCGAGCTGGCGGCTCACGGTCGACGGGCTGGTGGAGAAGCCGAGGACGTACGGCTTCGCCGAGCTGGTGGCGCTGGCGCGGCAGGAGCAGGTGACGGACTTCCACTGCGTCGAGGGCTGGTCGATCGAGGACGTGCCCTGGAGCGGGCTCCACCTCTCGCGGCTCTTCGACGCGGCGAAGGTCAAGCCGGCGGCGACCCACGTGACCTTCCACACCGTCGGCGGCAAGTACAACGAGTCGCTGCCCCTGCCGGTCGCGCTCGAGCCGAGGACGATGCTCGCCTACGGCATCGCGGGCGCCACCATCCCGCTCAAGCACGGCTTCCCGCTGCGTCTCGTCATCCCGAGGCTGCTCGGCTACAAGAACGCGAAGTACGTGGAGCGCATCGAGCTCGCCGACCAGCCGGTCAACGGCTACTGGGTCGCCGCGGGCTACCCCTACGCCGGCGAGGTGCCGCCCTCGCGGCTGCGGCCGGGGAAGTACTGAGCCAGGAGCTCAATCCACCACGCCCGGGCAGACGATCTTCGGCACGTGCGCCGGGTTGTTCTTCTTCTTGCACTCGGCCCGCACCTGCTTGCCGCTGCCGTCGTCGTCGGGGACGAACCACAGATCGATCTCGCCCTTGCCCGGATTCGTCCACGTGCACTTCACCGTCTCGCAGCTCCCCGGCGCCAGCTCGCCCTTCGTCGTCGCGGTGCAGAGCGTGACCCCGCCCGCCGACGGATCGCCCTGGTAGAAGGTGCCGGGGATGCCCGCCGCGGCCTTGCTCGCGCCGCGGTTGCAGAGCCTCGCCATCAGCACCCAGCTGCTCCCGCAGTTGGTCGCCGTGTCGATCCCGCTCGAGTCCCAGCGCGAGGTGAGGTCGACCCCGGGGACGGGCTGGTCCGCCAGCATCACGTTCTGGTCGAGGCATCCCTTCCCTGCAGCGATCCGGCGCTGGAGACCGTTGACCATAGCGAGGCCTCCGGGTGGTCCCTGCAGGCCCGAGCGGCCCGGATTGGGGTAGAGGGGATAACGGCGGACAAGGGGTGGGTCGCCACCGGCTACCCGTACGCCGGCGACGTGCCGCCCTCGCTGCGGCCGGGGAAGTACTGAGCCGGTCCTCGCTGCCCCCCCGGATGCGAGCCCGAGCTCGGAGCCGTCGCGAGCGAACGACGCCACGCTCGCGAGGTGGACGCGCTCACTGCGTCTTGGTGATGAACACACCCTGCGCGTTGTCGTTCAGGATCTTCCGCATCTCCTCGACGGTGAATCCAGCGTTCTTCAGCTCAGTCACGAAGTAAGTGAGATAGCTCTTGGCCATTCCTGAGTACTGGGCGCCGTCGGTGGCGAAGAAGACCTTCTGCGCGATGCCAAGCGACTTCACCTTCCCGAGCACGTAGGGGAGCTGGACCTTGTACTTGTCCGTCTGCTGTTCGGCCGCAGAGAGGTCCTTGCCATTCTCGTCACGCAGGAAGGGGCGCTTGAGCGCGCTCAGATCGAGGTAGACGTTGTCGTAGGTCTTCGCCATGGAGAGCGCGGCGTCCACCGAGCGTACGTCACCCTGGCCTGCATGGGCGAAGACGAAGACGACCCGCTTGCTGCCATTCTGGCCGCTGTACTTCTCGACGAGCGTCTTCAGGTAGACTGGGTTGTAGTAGGTGTCCGTGTCCATGGCTCCCGGGAATGGCGAGAAGCCCGTGTGCAGCAGCACCGGGACGCCCACCTCCGCTGCCGCCGCGTAGATGCCGTTGTAGGTCTCGTCGTTGAAGGCGAAGCCCTGATGGGCATGCGCCAGCTTGATGCCGACGATCTGCTTCGGGTACTTCTTGAGGAAGCTGCTCATCGCGTCGAGTCGGAGCTGCGCCTTTCCGGGAAGGGTGAAGTCATCGACGTTGATGCTCACGAGTCCCCTGAACAGCGGAGTGCCGTCCTTCGCCACGTTGCGGCTGTCGAGGAGCGCGTCACGCAGCTGTTCGTTGGTGGCGTAGCCGTTCGTACGATGCGTGAAGGTCGCGAGGAGAAGGCCGTGGTCAATACCCGCCATCTCGAGCTGACGACGAACCCCGACGTGCGGCGCGTAGGGGCTGGTGGCGAGATTGATCAGCGCCGGGGTGTAGCCCCGCATCATCTCCGGAAACGCCTGGCTCAGGTACTCCTTCCCTTTGCGATTGATCTGGCTGTAATTGCCGAAATGGAGATGGGGATCGAAGACGGTGTACTCGTTGCCGTCGACGGTGATCTTGGCGTGGGCCGTGGCCGAGAGGAGCGCGAGCCCGGCACTGAGCAGCGTGCAAAGGAACAATCTGCGATTGACCATGTGTCACCTCACTCGGCCGGCGCCATCTCTGGGGGGACCGGCTTCAGCTCGTAGGAAGCGAAGACTGTCACGCGCGTCACCTTGTCGGACTGATACTGCACGCCGACACCCTGAGCGAAGAACGCGAGCTCACCGACTGTCTCACCGGGATCGCCAAGAGCGGTGGTCACCTCCGCTCGCGTCTTGCCGGGGATCACCTTGCCACCGACGTTCTTGGCCCCGGAGGTGGTGGTGATCGCCGTCGCGATCGCGTCGTCGCTGAGGTCAGTGTCTACGGCGGACGTGAAGAGGATCTCGAGACCCAGCTTGTCGTAGGTGGCCATCACGAGGCCGCTGAACCCCAGCTTCGTGCTCGGCGCTCCGATCGCGGTCTTGACCTCCGTGAAGGTCATCCCAAGGTGCACCGGGCCGACTCCAGTGCCAGGGGTGGCCTGCCAGCCGGCATCTGCTGGAGCGGTGGCATCTGGCTGGACCGGCGTGCTGCTGTCGCGGCTCACTGCCGCGTCTGGTCGGGCTTCGTTGCTCTGCCCGCACCCGGCAGCCAGCGTCGCCAAGAAACAGAGGACAGCTCCTATGCAACTTCTCATTGTTCCCAACCCTCCTGTGGAATTGCCGTCCGCCTCAGCGCGGACGGCGGCACTGTTCCCGCTGCGACGCCCCGTGTCAACACGTAAGCTCCTGAAATGAGACGTGTTGCTCAGGGACGTGCTGACGGTCGCAGCAGCCCGAGTCGCCATCTACCTGGCTGGAAGACCCACCGCTGCCCCTCGCCGCGACGCGGCAACCCTCTGATTTCCTGGGCGTCCCACCCGGCATACCGCTTGCTCACCTGCTGGGCATCGCTCCAGGAGCCCCCATGCGCACCTCCACCAGCTTCGTCACGGGACTGATCCTCGCCCTCGCGCTCGCCGCCACCACGGCGCAGGCGCAGCGACGGCCCGCCGGTCCCGCGCTCGGCTCCCGGCTCGACCCTCGCCAGCCGCGCTTCTGG
>JAKLHH010000207.1 GCA_022710245.1 Myxococcota bacterium | reverse complement strand
CTTGCGGGCGGCGCGCTCGGAGGTCGCGAGCTCCTCGCTCTTCTTCGTCGCCTCCTGCGCCCGCTTCGCCGCCTCCTCGGCGGCGTGCGAGGCGGTGAGCGCGCGCGCCTTCTCCGCCTCGGCGGTGTTCAGCGCCTGCTTGAGCTGCTCGTAGCTCTCCCGGACCTTGCCCTCGGCCGAGCGCTTGGCCTGCTCGGCCGCGAGGCGCTCGCGCTCCTTGCGCCGCGTGAGCTCGAGCTGCTCGGTGGCGCGCTTCTCGGCGGCCCGCGCCACCTCGGCCTGGGAGACCGCGCGCCGCTCCGCGCCGCGGATGAGGAGCAGCGCGACCACCGCGCCGACCGCGATCAGCGAGAGCGCGGCGAAGACGCCGCCCGTGACCCAGCGCCGCCGCCGCCGGGCGCGCGCGGAGAGCTCGAAGACCGCGTCGAGGTACGCCTGCTCGAGGGCAGGGAGCTCACCGAGGTAGCTCCGCGCGAAGTAGCGCGCCTCGGCCTCGGCGTCGCCGGTCCAGAGGAGGCCCTGCGGTCGGCCCTTCGCCTGCCACTGCTTGGCGGTGTTGCGGAGCTGCTCGAGGAAGCCCGCCGCGTCCTTGTCCTCCTCGACCCAGCGCCGCAGGCTGGGCCAGGAGCTGATCAGCGACTCGTGGACCAGCTCGACCATCGGCCCCTCGGCCTCGGAGCGCTTCTGCACCACGAGGAGCCGCCCCTGCACCAGGTAGTCGACCACGCGCCGCACCGCCTCGGCGCCGGCCGGCAGCGTGCAGAGCTCGTCGAGGCCGACCACGGCGCGAGTCCCCTCGACGGTGACCAGCCGCTGGGCGACGGCGCGCAGGGTCTTCTGATCGGCGAGCGGCAGCGCCCCGAGGATGGCGTCCGCGTGGGTGCTGAGCGCGCCGGCGACGCCGCCCATGGCGGCGAAGCTCTCCTCGGTGAGCACGCGCCGCCCCCGGTCGCGCGCGTCCCAGAGCTTGCTCGCGGCGAACTGCAGGAGCGGCAGCGCGCCCTCGGTCGCCTCCAGCTCTTCCAGCATCCGCGCGACGATGCCCTCGTGCTCGAAGCGATAGCCCACCTGCTCCAGGGGCTGGGTGATCGCCTCGCGCAGGCCCTGGCGATCGGGCGTCTGCAGGAAGAGCAGCCCGCGGGTCAGCTCGCCGAGGAAGCGCTGGTCCTCGGCGGCGCGGTCGAGGAAGTCCGAGCGCATCGAGACCACGACGCGCAGGGGTGCGGCCGCGTCGTCGGCGACGCCGGAGAGGCAGGCGGTGAAGGCGGCGCGCTCGGCGGCCTCCGGCACCAGCGCGAAGAGCTCCTCGAACTGGTCGACGAAGAGCAGCACGGAGGCCTGCCTCTGCTGCGCGTGCTGGCGGAGCACCGCGCCGAGGTGGCCGGGCTCGTGGCGCAGCCGCTCCTGCAGCGCCTCGTGCTCGCCCACGCGCTGCTGCAGGTCGGCGGAGGAGGAGCGCGTGATCGGCTGCAGCAGGCTGGCCAGCGCGGCGAGGGGGCTGCGGCCGGGCCGCAGCGAGAAGACCTCCCAGGCCTCGCCCGAGAGCTTCAGCGCCGGGATCAGGCCGGCGCGCACGAACGAGGACTTGCCGACGCCGGAGGGCCCCGCGACGCCGACCAGCGGCCGCTCGCGGACCAGCGCCGCGGCCCGGCCGATCTCGCGGGCGCGGCCGAAGAAGCGGCCCGCGTCCGACTCCTGGAAGCTGGCGAGGCCGGGGAAGGGGCTCTCGTCCTCGGTGAGCTGGCGGCCGAGCGCGAGCTGCGCCGGGCGGAGCGGCTGCAGCGCCTCGAGGAGCGCGGCCGCCGAGGGGTAGCGGGCCTCGGCGCGCTTGGCCAGGCACCGATCGATGACCTGCACCAGCGCGGTGGGCAGGCCGGGCACCGCCTGGCCCACGCTCGGCACCGGCTCGTCGACGAGCGCGGCCTGGCTGGCGAGCTGCATCGGCCCGAGGCCGGCGAAGGGGTGCTTGCCGGCCACCAGCTCGTAGAGCATCAGGCCGACGGCCCAGAGGTCGGCGCGGCCGTCGACCGGCACCTCGCCCGCAAACCACTGCTCGGGCGCCATGTACTGCATGGTCCCGACGCGGGCGCCGTGACGGGTCAGGCGGAGCGCGGCGGCCTGGTCCACCTCGAGGGTCAGGGCGGTGGGCTCGACCAGCCGCGGCTCCTCGCCGAGGACCTTGGCGATGCCGAAGTCGAGCACCTTGACCTGTCCGCTGTCGAGGATGAAGACGTTGTCCGGCTTGAGGTCGCGGTGGACGATGTTGAACTCATGGGCGCGGACGAGCGCCCTGACCGCCGGGACCATCAGCTCGACGGCCCGCGCGGGCGGGAGCTGGCGGCCGCGGGCCCACTTGCTGAGCGGCTGGCCCTCGAGGTGCTCGAGGACCATGTAGGGGCGGCCCTCGTGCTCGTCCACCTCGTGGATGACCACGATGTGCTCGTGGCTGCAGCGCGCGGTGGCGCGGGCCTCGACGAGGAAGCGCTGGGTGACCTGCTCGCTGGTCGCGGCGAGGAACTTGATCGCGACCTTGCGGCCGAGGCGCGTGTCGCGGGCGAGGTAGACCTGGCCCATGCCGCCCTGCCCGAGGAGGCGGATCAGCTCGTACTGCTTCAGGCGCAGCCCGCGCGGCAGCACGTTGACCGGGGGGGGCGGCGCGGGCCCGGGCGCGCTGGCGGCCGTCTCGGCGAACGCGACCGGGGAGGCGGCAGCCTCGGTCGGCAGCGCGGCCGGGGGGGGCGCGCTGACCTCGGTCAGCTCCGGGGCCGGCGCCGCGTGCACGGGCGGGGTGGGATCGAGGACCGTGAGCCGTGCCGAGCGCGCGTCCTCGAGCGGCTGCTCGGGGCCGGTCTTGCCGTCGGCGCGGCTCATCGCGCGCCCGGCGCCGCGGCCGCGCCGCTCAGGCGCAGGTACTGCTCGACCAGCTTCTCCAGGTCGCTGAAGGTCTGCGCGGCGGCGTTCTCCTCGATCTGCGACCTGAGCTCGAGGGTCAGCTCGAAGAGGGCGCGGTAGGCCTCGTCGCGCTTCACGCTCAGGCGGGCGATCCGTCGCTGCAGGCTGGCGCGCTGCTGCTTCGCCGCCGCGGCGGCGCTCGCGTCGGCCGAGGCGGCCTCTGACTCGAGGAGCGCGCCCTCCATCTCGAGCTCGCCGACCTTGCCCTCGAGCCGCTCGATCTCCTCGAGCTGGGCCCGGAGCCGCGCCGGGTCGGCGACCAGCTCGACGAGCCGGCGGGCGAGGTTCACCACCACCGTCGAGATCTGGTTGAAGAGCGCGTCGAGCACCGGCCGCACGCCGGGCGTGTAGCAGGCCTGTGAGTCGTCCGGGTCGGACCAGATCAGAGAGGAGAGCCGGGCCACCTCCTGACCTTGCAGCCGCGTGCTGAGGCCGACCCGGTCCTGCGACGCCGGAGCGCAGGGCGGGGCGACCGCCGACGAGCGGCAGCAATCGTCGCCGAGCCGGAGCAGGAGCTCTTTCACCTCTGCCGCGCCGGGGCGCGCGTCGGGCTGCTTGCTCAGGCAGCGATGGATCAGATCGTCGAGCTCCGGCGCGACCTGGAGCTCGGGGCAGCGCACGCTCAGGCGCTCGGGGCGGCGCTTGGCGTGCGCGACGAGGAGCTCGAGCACCGACTGCGATCGAAAGACCGGCGTCCCCGAGAGCATGAAGAAGGCCACGCCGCCGAGCGCGTAGAGGTCCGCGGGCGGCCCCACCTCGGCGCAGCGGCACTGCTCGGGCGCCATGAAGCGCGGCGTGCCGAGGATCTGCTCCTCGGCGGTGATCTTGGTCAGCGTCTCGTCGCTGACGATGCGCACCAGGCCAAAGTCGACGAGCTTCACCGGCACCGCGCTGTCGAGGGGGTAGGGCGGCGGGTCGCGCAGCAGGATGTTCGCCGGCTTCAGGTCGCGGTGGACGATCCCCTGCGCGTGCGCGTGGGCGAGGGCGTCGGCGAGCTGCCTGAGGATGCGGAGCACCTGCCGCGGTCCGAGGAGTCGCTGGTCGACGGCGGCCTGGGCGCTCAGGCCCTCGACGTACTCCATCACCAGGTAATTCGCCCTCCATCGCGGAGCCTCCGCAGGAGGCGAGCAGGGCGAATTGAGGTGCGTCGGCGCGGCGAGCTGGCCGAAGTCGATCACCTGGACGATGTGCTCGTGGTGGAGGCGGCTGAGGACCTGCGCCTCGCGCCGGAACCGCTTCTCCTCGCGCGCGAGGTCGGTGACGTCGGCCTTCACCACCTTCATCGCGCGGGTCATGCCGAGCGAGAGCTGGCGGACCAGGTAGACCTCACCCATCGCGCCGGTCTCGAGGAGCTGCAGCACCTCGAAGCGACCGTCGATGACCTGTCCGACGAGACCGCCTGCTTCGTGACCCACCGCGCGTCCCTCGCGGGCGAGGACGTTACCACCCCGGGATTTCCGGTCGCAAGGCAGCTGGCCTAGCTGGCCTGGTCGGCCGGCAGACCCTGCCGGCTGGCCCTGCCGCAGCTGGCCGCGGCGCGCCGGCGCTCTCGGGGATCCGGGTCGTTGCGCTCGAGCGAGCCCTGGCATCCACGATGCAAAGCACCCCGGCAGAAACCAACACGAGACGGAGAAGAGCCATGAAGACCAAGACCAGCGTGAAGGCCGGCGAGACCTGCCCCGAGATCAAGGGGTGCACCGTGGAGAGCAAGGAGTGGAACCCGCAGCTGGGCGCGCTGAAGTGCGTCTACACCTGCAAGTGACGTCAACGAGCCGCCGACGCAGCCGCAGAGAGAAGGAGAGGATGCCGATGAAGACCAAGACGAGCGTGAAGGCTGGCGAGCCCAGCTGCCCCGCGACCTCGAACGGCAAGGCCCTTGCGCTCGAGACGTGGGACGCGAAGACCAAGACCCTGACCTGCATCTACGCCAACTAGGCGAGCTCCCGACGAGGAAGGACGCGAGCCATGAGAGCGCTGATCGTCAGCATCACCAGGGACCCGCACGCGCTGGCGGTGAAGCTCGCGCTGGAGCAGAAGGGCCATCAGGCGCGCGTCCTCTACCCGCAGGACTTCCCGACCCTGCAGAGCGCGAGCTTCCGCGTCGATCAGGAGGAGCTCTCCTGGAGCGTGCAGGACGGCGAGGGCGCCATCCCCGGACAGCGCTTCGACGCGGTCTGGCTGCGCCGCGTCTCGCGGCCGCACCTCCCGGAGGGGTACCTGCACCCGTCAGATCGCCCGGTCGCGCAGCGCGAGTGCGACGCGTTCTCGCGAGCGCTGCTGCCCTTCCTCTGTGGAGACGCCTTCGTCGTCAACCCGCTCGCGAGCTTGCAGACGAGCGAGAGCAAGCTCCTGCAGCTCCGCAAGGCCCGCGAGGTCGGGCTGCGCATCCCGCGCACGCTGGTCTCGAACGAGCCCGCCGAGATCGCCAGCTTCATCCGGGCGCATGGCGACGTGCTCTTCAAGACCCTGACGCCCAACTACTGGGAGGCGGGAGCCGAGGGACGCTACACCTATGCCTCGCGGGTCACCGTCGACGATCTGCCGCCGCCCGAGCTGCTGCGCGCGACGCCGGGCATCTTCCAGGCGGTGGTCGAGGCGGAGCGGGAGCTGCGCGTGACGGCGATCGGCGACCACCTCTTCTGTGGCGAGGTCGCCAGCGACGGGATCGACTACCGGAGGCAGGGGCCGCTGGTCGCGCTCCGCAAGGCCGAGCTGCCGCCAGAGCTCGCGCGGAGGCTCCGCGCGCTGATGGCCGAGCTGGGGCTCGTCTTCGGGTGCTTCGACCTGCTGGTGGACCGCCAGGGAGGCTACATCTTTCTCGAGGTGAACCCCGTTGGCCAGTGGCTGTGGAAGGAGCTCGTCGAGCCGGAGCTGCTCCTCCTCGACGCCTTCACCGAGCTGCTGATCCAGGGGCGCCCCGACTTCGTCTGGAGCCCCGAGCGCGCCAGCGTGAGGTATCGAGAGCTGCTGCCCCGCGTCCTCGAGGACCCCACGTTCGGCAAGCACCTCGAGCTCGCGAGCCCGTGGACCGTGCATGAAGACCGGCAGCAGTAGAGCTGCCGCCAACCAGTGGTCGCCCCGCCGCGACCGGCCGAAAGAGGAGAAGAGCCATGAAGAAGACCACGCAGCAGAGGATCCTTGCCCGCCAGCTGGCCACCACCCTGAAGCCGCTCACCGAGGAGGACGTGAAGCGCGTCAGCGCGGGCGCGTTCATCACCGCCCGGGAGGCCATCATCCAGCTGATGCACAACACGGCGACCGGCCCCGGTGGCTACGCGGACGCCTCGGACGCCGACGTGCAGACGAGCTGATCGGATGGCGTGGGATCAGAACTCGACGACGACCCCGACCCGGGCGCCGCCGCGGGTGAGCCCGAGTGGGATCCGCGTCAGGCGGACGGCCGGCTCCTCGGGCAGGCGCGCGGCCGCGCTGCGACCCGGTTTTTGGTGTCTCGAGCTCGCCCGCCTGTACTACGATGCTCGACGATCTCCGCGTGGGCTGGGCCCGGGAGGAGAGGATGGAGCAGCTGACGACGGGCATGGGCTGGAGACCGCTCCTCGAGGGCGCCGAGGCCGCGCACGCTCTCGAGGCGGTCGGCGCCATCGCCGGCGCGCTCGGCGATCCGGAGCGCACCGAGGTGCCGGGCCCGTCGCTGGCGAGCGGCCGGGCCGGGATCGCCCTCTTCTTCGCCTACCTCGCCGAGCACGACGAGGCTCACGCGGAGACCGCGCTCGCCTGGCTGGAGCGGGCGCTGGAGGAGGGGACCCGGGACCCTCGTGATCCATCGCTCCACGGCGGGCTCGCGGGCGTCGCCTGGGTCACCCAGCACCTCGGGGGCCGGCTCCTCGACGAGGCGGACGTCGAGGAGATCTGCGCGCCGGTGGACCGGCTGCTCCTCGGGGTGGTCTCCACCTCGCCGTGGACGCTCAGCTACGATCTGATCGCCGGGCTGGTCGGCCTCGGCGTCTATTTCCTGGAGCGGGGCAGCGCCGCCGCGCACGAGGGGCTCGAGCAGGTCGTGGCCCGGCTCGGTGAGCTCGCGCAGCGGAGCGACGCCGGGGTGACCTGGCACACGCCGCCGGAGCAGCTGCCGCCGTGGCAGCGGCAGCTCGCGCCGGACGGCTACTGCAACCTCGGGGTGTCCCACGGGGTGCCCGGCGTCATCGGGCTCCTCGCCGAGCTCTGCGCCCGCGGGATCGCCGACGGCGCGGCGCGGCCGCTCCTCGAGAGCGCCGTGCGCTGGCTCCTCGCGCAGCGGCAGCCGCCCGGTGCTGGCTCGGCGTTCGGCAACTGGGTGCCGCAGGTCCCCGCGCCCTCTCGCGTGGCCTGGTGCTATGGCGACCTCGGGCTGGCGACGGTGCTCGCGCTGGCAGCTCGCCGCGTCGAGGTGCCCGTCTGGGCCGAGCTGGCGCTGGAGGTCGCGCGCGGGGTCGCCGCCCGGCCCAGCGACGAGACCGGGGTCGCGGACGCCGGCCTCTGTCACGGCGCCAGCGGCGACGGGCACCTCTTCAACCGGCTCGCGCAGCTCGGCGATGACGCCGCGCTCGTCGGGGCGGCCCGCTTCTGGCTGGCGCGAACGCTCGAGCTCCGCCGTCCCGGCGAGGGTCTGGCCGGGTACCAGGTCTGGGGGGACCGCTCCGACGGGGGAGCGCCTCGATGGACCACGCAGGCAGGGTTCCTCAACGGGGTGGCGGGGATCGGGCTCGCGCTCCTCGCCGCCGCGAGCGCGCAGGCACCGGAGTGGGATCGCGTCCTCCTGATCAGCACCGGAGCCGGCGCGCGCTGAGCGCGGCCGCGAGGAGGTCTCATGGCGCGAGGCAGCAAGTCAGCGAAGTCAGCCAGAGCTCGCGAGTTCGCCCCCTCGGGGTTCTTCGCCTGGCGCACGCCGCTGCTCCCCTTCGACGAGCTGCTCACCTTCGGCGCCGGGCTTCGTGCGGCGCAGGTCCAGGGGGAGGACGCTGCGCTCGAGGCGGCGCTCGCCGCCGATCGCGCGCTGCTCCGGGAGCGGCTCGCGGCCATCGTGAGCCGGCCCGAGGTGCGCGAGGCGCTCTTCGTCGCCTCGCCCGACCTCGACGCCAGCCTGCCGCTCTGGCGCGAGCAGCCCGAGAGCGAGCGCGGGCAGAAGGTCGAGCGCTCGCTGCTCCGCTACCTGGCGCGGATGGCCGGCCGCTCGACGCCCTTCGGGCTCTTCTCGGGCTGCTCGCTGGGATCCCTCGGCGAGGAGACCACCCTGACGCTGGCGCCCCGCGCCAGCTACCGGCGCCACACGCGCCTCGACATGGACTACCTCTCGGCGCTCACCGACGCGCTCGCAGCCGACCCCGTCACGAGGCGAGCGGTCAAGCTGCGGCCGAGCTCGAGCCTCTACCGCTCCGGCGCCCACCTGCGCTTCGTGGAGGGGACGCTCGAGCCGGGCTCTCTCGCGCGCTCCTACACGCTCTCGGCCGTCGAGCTCAGCGACTACCTCGAGGCCACGCTGGGGCGCGCGGCCGAGGGGCTCGTCCTCGACCAGCTCGCGGAGGCGCTCGCCGCGGCCGATCCCGAGGTCAGCCTGGAGGAGGCCGCCGCCTTCGTCGAGGAGCTGATCGACAACCAGATCCTCGTCCCGGAGCTGCAGCCCATCGTCACCGGCAGCGAGGCGCTCGACGAGCTCCTCGAGCGGCTCGCTGGCCTGGCGCACCTCGCCGAGGTCCGGGCCGCCCTCGCGGAGACGGGGCGCGCGCTCGCCGAGCTCGACCGCCAGGGCCTGGGCGCGCCGCCGGTCCGCTATCGCCAGCTCGCGGAGCGGCTCGAGCCCCTCCCCGCCGAGGTCCGTCTGCCTCGCCTCTTCCAGGTCGACATGGTCAAACCCGCGGCCGCGGCCCAGCTCGGCGCGGGGCTGGTGCGCGATCTCGAGGAGGGCGTGGCGTTGCTCCAGCGCCTGACCCGCTCCGGCGAGGGCCCGCTGGCGCGCTTCCGCCAGGACTTCCAGACGCGCTACGAGGGCCAGGAGGTGCCGCTGGTCCAGGCGCTCGACGAGGAGCTCGGCGTTGGCTTCCAGCGCTCGGAGCACCCCAGCGCCGAGGCCTCTCCGCTCCTCGAGGGCCTCCTCTTTCCCCCGCGCCGTGGCGGCGAGCAGGTGCTCTGGGGCCGGCGCGAGGCGGCGCTGCTCCAGCTGCTCTCACGAGCCACCGCCTCCGGGGAGCGCGAGGTGGTCCTCGACGAGAAGCTGCTCGAGGCGCTCGGCGAGGAGGGCCCCGCGCCGCTCCCGGACGCGTTCGCGCTGATGGCCACCGTGGTGGCGCGCTCGCCCGAGGCGCTGCAGCAGCAGGACTACCGTGTCCTCCTCAGCGGCGTCAGCGGCCCCTCGGGAGCTCGCCTGCTCGGGCGCTTCTGCCACGCCGATCCGGAGCTCGAGCGGCAGGTCCGCGAGCACCTGCGCGCCGAGGAGGCGCCCGTCGGACTTTCGGAAGAGGATCTTGATCGCCATCATCTTGGCATCCGGGTAATAGCCAGCGTGCGAATTCGGGTAGAGGTAGATCTTTTCGAAATCCGAGTCTCCAAGCTGCCCCAAGG
>JAKLHH010000206.1 GCA_022710245.1 Myxococcota bacterium | reverse complement strand
GCCCAGTCGAAGTCGTAGATCTCGCGGATGTCGTGGGTGCGGTGAGGGACGTAGGAGCAGTAGCCCTTCTCGTCCTCGAAGGTGACCACCGGGCTCTCGATGTCGTAGCGCTTGTCGCAGACGATGATCTCGGAGCCCGCCATCGCCCCGGCCCGCTCAGCTCTCGCCCTCGGGGCCCTGGGGCACGCACTTGCTCTCGCCCTCGCAGAGCGGGTAGCAGCCGGTGATGGTGGCGATCGGCAGGTGGAGGCGGACCCGCTCGGCGATGCCGACCAGGTCCGAGAGCTCGAGCGTCGTCGAGGTGACCGCGATGAGGAGCGGGCCGTAGGGGATGAAGGCGGTCGCGGCCTGCACGCCGGTCGTCGTCTTGCCCGGGTAGTAGCGCAGGCTGATCGCCTTGGCGTGGCGGATGAAGTCGTTGCCTACCAGGCGGTCGCGGAGCCGCTGCCGGATCAGCTCCTGCACCACGCCGACCGCCTTGCCGCAGGCGAAGATGCGGAGCTGCGCCTCGCCGCCGTCGGTGGTGCGGATGACGAGGCCCGCCGCGTCGCGCTCCACCACCCAGCGGTAGCGGAGCCCGAGCTGCACGCTGCCCTGGCCGAGCTCGACCGAGGTCGGGCGCCACTCGGGGAGCTCACCCTGACCGGCGGAGGGGCAGCCGGCGAGCGCCATCACCGCGAGCGGCAACAGCAGCTGAACAGAGCGGCGGCTCACTTGGTCTCGATCCTCACCCAGCGGTTCTTGCCCAGCTGCTGGAGGGAGGTGGTCGCGATCGCGAAGCGACCGGTGACCTTGGTGATGTGGATCGCCCCGCCGGCGAGCGGCCGACCCGTCTCGCCGTCGAGGACGGTGCCCGCCTGGCCGGGCTTCACCGCGGGGTTGTCACCGATCTCGATGTGCAGCGTCCACACCCCGCGATAGCGATAGATGCTGATGATCTTCGCCTGGGTCTGTGCCTGCGGCCTCGGCTCCGGCCTGGGGTCGACCTTGGTTACCACCTTGGTGCCGGTGTGGCGCTTGGAGCAGCGGCCGTCGTGGCAGCGCTGCCCCGTGGGGCAGCTCTTCGGCGTCGACCAGAGCGGGCAGCCCGCCTCGGCCTGCTGCTCGCAGGTCTGGTACTCGGCGTTGCCGGTGCAGCGCATGGTGCCCACCGGGCAGGGCGCCGCGCAGGGGTCGCAGATCCCGTTGCGGCAGGAGATGCCGCCCGGGCACTGCACCGTGCGCCCCCAGGCGTTGCAGCCGGGCCCGAGCTTCTCGCAGGTGACGAAGCCATCGTTGCCCAGGCACTTGCGGTCGCCCTGCCTGCAGTCCGTGCACTGCGCCGGCACGCCGCCCGCGTCGGGCTGGAAGCTGATGCGGACCGCGTACTGGGACTCGTCGCCCGCTCCAGCGGATCTGACGCGGATGTAGTAGGGCCCCGGCTCCTCGGCGACCACCACCGCGCGCAGGCCGCCGGTGCCCCAGACCCGCCCCTCCTGGATCTTGATCCCCATGACGTCGAAGACGTCGAGCTCGAGCCTGGCCTTGCCGTTGTCCCAGTGCAGGGCCACGGTCAGCTTGCCAGGCCGCGTCAGCATCACGTACTTCCAGTCCGTGCGGTCGCGCTTGTCCCCGCTGACGCTGTCGTTATAGACGAGCTCCAGCTTGACTCGCGGCGCGGTGACGCGGTCCTTGTCTGGACCGCTGCGCTCATCAAGGCAACGGTCCCCGGTGCAGCAGCCGCCGAGGAGCAGGCAGGCGGCGAGGGCGAGAGAACGGGCCTGGCTCCACATGATATGGACAAGTATCATCTTCTCGCGAGCTGAGCAATTCCTGTTCCGGAGCTTCCGACGGCCTGCCCGGCGGAGCACCCGTCCATGACTCTCCGTCCATGACTCTCCTCGGGCTTCCCTCCTGACGAGATCCAGGATCGCGCACCGGTGCTCAGGCAGGATCCGGATCAGACCCTGACCGATGGGTAGGAGCAATCAGCAGCACGTTGCCGGCCCGGCAATCCCTTGCCGCCCGAGCGGAGGATTGCCAGAGTCGGAGCCAGCCCCCGCCGAAAGTCCCTGCCGGGACGGCCGGGTTTCTGAGCCTGAGCGCGGGCATGTGACTTGCTTTTGCATCGGGGCAGAGAGCGAGGGCGTTCGAGCGGGTGAGTGGAGATAAACTGTCGTGAATGAGCAGCAAAGCTCTTGACCGGCAGTTCTCAGGGCGGCTAGAGTCGAGCGCTCGGAATTCTGTGTTCAGCTCACCTCCGCGGAAGGAAGCGGGGGTGGAACAACTGCGGCGCCTGAAGCTACGAAAGGGAGACGAAAGATGGCATTCACCGCGTACATGTTCGTCGAGGCCGAGAAGGGCGTGATCAAGGGGTACACGAACGAGAACGACAAGACAGCCGACGGCAAGACCGTCAAGGAGATGAGCCGGATCCAGGCCTTCAACCACTCGATCCGCATCGATACCCACTCGCAGACCGGCGAGGCCCAGGGGCCTGGCAAGCACTCTCCCGTCTCCGTCACCATCGATGTCGACTGCGCGGCGGCCGAGCTCTACAAGGCGCTGACGCTCAACTCGCGCATCAAGGAGGCCAAGTTCTACTTCTGCCGCGCCGGCGCGGGACCGCGCGCCGCGGGCAAGCCGAACGAGCGCTTCCACAACTGGTTCACCGTCACCATCTCCGATGCGCGCGTCGTCGGCCTCGAGCTGCGCAAGCACCAGTCGATGGAGGGGCAGAACCTCCCCGACCTGCTCGACGTGACCTTCACCTACTACAAGATCAAGTGGGAAGACCACGACGACAAGAAGGAAGCCGAGTACGAGTGGGCGAACAAGGCGGGCGCGTAGCCGCCTGCTGACCGCTCCCCCCGATGGCCTTCCCCCGCTCCCTGCTTGACCGCATCGAGTCCCCCTCACCTCCTGGGCTTCGCGATCTCTCCGGCGACCTCGATGAGACGATGGACGCGATCCAGAAGCACCTGCAGATGATGCTGAACTCGCGGCACGGCAACTCGTCGACGGTGCCGGACTTCGGCACCTCGGACTTCTCCGACCTCTACCGCGGCTACGACTCGGTGGAGACGCTGCAGCGGCAGATCCGGGAGTCGATCAGGCGGTACGAGCCACGCCTCGTTGACGTGGAGGTGACCTTCGTCCCGCGCGAGGACGACGCGGCGCGAGTCCACTTCGAGGTCATCGGCAGCATCCTCTCCGAGGACGGCGAGACCCCCGCGCTGTTCCGCACCGTGCTGAACGGAGCGGGAGAGATCACGGTCAAGCGGGGGTAGGCGCCGGCGCCTAACGAATTGTCGCGGCGCCGCACAGGTCGGGCGGTCGTGCGTAGCTGCCGCGACCCAACAATTGACACCCGCGCCCGGGGGCTGCGACCATCCCCGGACCTCCAGCGGAGCCATGCCATGCTACAGCCAGAGACCGCAGCGCTGCTCAAGACGCTGAACACCTTCTGCACCAAGAGCCTCGAGACCGCCGCCGGCACCTGCATCTCCCGCGGCCACTACGAGGTGACCGTCGAGCACTGGCTCCTCCAGCTCGTCGGCGATCCGAACGCGGACATCTACCTGGTGCTGCGCAGCTACGGCATCGAGCACGCGCGGCTCCTCGCCGGGCTGCAGCGCCACCTCGAGGGGCAGCGCACCGGCAACACCGGTCGGCCGGTCTTCTCGCCGATCCTGATCAGCTGGCTGCAGGACGCCTGGCTCCTCGCCTCGACGGAGCATCGCTCGACCGCGCTCCGCTCTGGCTCCCTCTTCGCGGCGCTGGTGCTGAGCCCGCAGGCCTACTCGTCCGGAGCCTGGACCGACGTCCTCGTCGACTTGCCGCGCGACGAGGTGCGGCGCAAGGTGCTGAGCCTCGCGGCCGGCTCCGTCGAGGCGGACCAGCCGCGCAGCGGAGAGCCGAAGGTCGCGGCGGCCGGCCAGGCCGCGGCGCCCGCGGGCGCGCACAGCCGGGGCGGTGACACGGCGCTCGGGCGCTTCACCATCGACTTCACCGCGCAGGCGCGCTCCGGCGAGCTCGACCCGGTGATCGGCCGCGAGTCGGAGATCCGGCAGTGCATCGACATCCTCGCGCGCCGGCGCAAGAACAACCCGATCATCGTCGGCGAGGCGGGCGTCGGGAAGACCGCGCTGGTCGAGGGGATCGCGCAGCGCGTGGTGGCCGGCGAGGTGCCGGCGATCCTCGCCAACGTGGACATCCTCGGCCTCGACCTCGGCCTCCTGCAGGCGGGCGCGGGCGTCAAGGGTGAGTTCGAGAACCGGCTCAAGTCGGTGATCGAGGAGGTGAAGGGCTCGCCCAAGCCGATCATCCTCTTCATCGACGAGGCGCACACGATGATTGGCGCTGGCGGCCCCGCGGGCGGGAGCGACGCGGCGAACCTGCTGAAGCCGTCGCTGGCGCGCGGCGAGCTGCGCACGCTGGCCGCCACTACCTGGTCCGAGTACAAGAAGTACTTCGAGAAGGACCCGGCGCTGACCCGCCGCTTCCAGCTGGTCAAGGTCGACGAGCCCTCCGAGGAGAACGGCATCGCGATGATGCGCGGGCTCGCGCCGCACTACGAGAAGAGTCACAAGATCCGCATCCTCGACGACGCGGTGGTGGCGGCGGTGGAGCTCTCCAACCGCTACATCTCCGGCCGCCAGCTCCCCGACAAGTCGGTCGATCTCCTCGACACCTGCGCGGCCCGCGTGGCGATCGCGCAGGAGGCGAAGCCGGCGCAGCTCCTCGACCTGGAGCGGACCATCCAGATCCTGGAGCAGGAGCAGGGCGCCCTCACGCGGGAGGCGGCCGAGGGGCACGAGGTGCGGGCCGAGCAGCAGCGCTCCGTCGAGGAGCGCCTCGTCGCCCGCCGCGCGGAGGCCTCCGAGCTGGAGGCGCGCTGGCGCCGCGAGCTGGACGCGGTCAAGCGCGTCATCGGGCTGCGCGCGCAGCTCGCCGGCCCGGTCGAGGGTGAGGCGCCCGCCGAGGCTCCGGCGGCGTCCGCGACGACGCCCGCGGCGGCCGCGACCCCGGCGCCCGCGTCTCCGGGCAAGAAGGCCGCGGTGACCGCGGAGGCCGCGCAGGCCCCGGCCTCGCCCGCGCCGCCCGCGAAGACCCCCGAGGAGCTCCGCGCCGAGCTCGAGGCGGCGCTGCAGGAGCTGGCCGCCGCGCGCGAGGGGGGCTCGCTGGTCCCCGTCGACGTGACGCGGGACCTGGTCGCCGCGGTGGTCTCCGACTGGACCGGCATCCCGATCGGCAAGATGGTGCAGGACGAGGCCTCGACGCTCCTCGAGCTGGAGAAGCGCATCGGCGAGCGCATCAAGGGGCAGAGCTTCGCGCTCCGGCAGATCGCCGAGGTGATCCGCTCCTCGAAGATGGGGCTCGGCAACCCGCGGGCGCCGATCGGCGTCTTCCTCGCGGTGGGCCCGAGCGGCGTCGGCAAGACCGAGACCGGTCGCGCGCTGGCCGACCAGCTCTTCGGCGGCGAGCGCTTCATGGTCACCATCAACATGTCCGAGTTCCAGGAGAAGCACACCGTCTCGCGGCTGATCGGCTCGCCCCCGGGCTACGTCGGCTACGGCGAGGGCGGCGTCCTCACCGAGGCGGTGCGGCAGCGCCCCTACTCGGCGGTGATGCTCGACGAGGTGGAGAAGGCCGACCCCGAGGTGATGAACCTCTTCTACCAGGTCTTCGACAAGGGCGAGCTCGCCGACGGCGAGGGGCGGGTGATCGACTTCAAGAACACCGTCATCCTGATGACCTCGAACCTCGGCTCCGACGTGATGACCGAGCTCTGCCTGAAGGGGCCGACCACCACCCGCGACGCCATCCTGAAGGCGATCAAGCCGATCCTCAGCAAGCACTTCAAGCCCGCGCTCCTCGCGCGCATGACCATCGTCCCCTTCTTCCCGCTCGGCCCGAACGCGATGCGGGAGATCGTCGACCTCAAGCTCGCCCAGCTGCGCGAGCGCCTGCGCGAGGCGCAGCGGATCGAGCTCACCATCGCCGGCGAGGTGGCCGAGCAGATCACCCAGCGCTGCAGCGAGGTGGAGACCGGGGCCCGCAACATCGACCACATCCTCGCGCGCACCCTGCTCCCGCTCATCTCCCGCGCGCTCCTCGCGCAGATGGCCGAGGGGCCGCTGCCCGCCTACATGAGGCTCTTCCTGCAGGAGGGCGAGTACGCGCTCAGCTTCAGCGACGAGCCGTTCCCGCCGGAGCTGGCGCCGCTGGTGGTGCCCGAGGCGGTGGTGGCCGAGGCGGCCGCTGCGGCGCAGGCGCCGTCACCGGATCCCACCCCGGAGCCGACCGCCTGAGGTGCAGGTGCCAAAGTTGACTGAGCCTGCTTCAGAGGCGAGAATGCAGCAATATCAGGAGAACCGCTGATGGCCCAGAAATCAGGGAAGGAAGGATCCGTCGCCCCAAAGGAACGGGTGAACATTGTCTACAAGACCTACGTAGGCGATGCCGAGGAGGAGATCGAGCTCCCGTTCCGCATGCTGGTGATGGGCGACTTCACCGGCAAGGACGACGAGACGCCGATCGAGGAGCGGGCTCCTGTCAACATCGACAAGGACAACTTCAACGACGTCCTGGCCGCGCACGATGTCGGCGTGCAGATGAACGTGCCGAACAAGCTCAGCGAGGAGGAGGGGGCGGAGCTGTCGGTCGACCTCAGGTTCAAGAACATGCGCGACTTCGGGCCGGACGCGGTCTGCCAGCAGGTCCCCGAGCTGAAGGCGCTGGTCGAGCTCCGCGACGCGCTCACGGTGCTGAAGGGGCCGCTCGGGAACGTCCCCGCGTTCCGCAAGCGGCTGCAGGCGGTGCTCGACGACCCAGAGGCGCAGAAGCGGCTGATGGCCGAGCTGAGCCTGATCCTCGACGAGAAGGACAAGAAATAGCGTCGCGCGGAGCGGGGCGGCGCGCGCGATGCGGCCGCGCCCCGAAGACCAGCAGCGGTGCGCAGGCTGGGCAGGAGACCGCGCCCGGGAGAGACCATGGCAGACACCAAGCTCGAGAACAAAGGCGCCGAGACCACCACCGAGCAGGCCTCGCTCCTCGACGAGATCGTCTCCGAGATGAAGCTGAAGCCCTCGGACGAGGGCTTCAACGAGGCGAAGCGCGGCGTGCAGGCGCTCATCTCCGAGCTCCTCACCCGCCACCCCGCCGGCGAGAAGGTCGACCGCAAGCTGGTCGACGCGATGATCGCCGAGCTGGATCGTCGCATCGGGATGCAGGTCGACGAGGTCCTGCACCACGCGACCTACCAGAAGATGGAGAGCGCCTGGCGCGGGCTGAAGCTCCTCGTGGACCGGACGGACTTCCGCGAGAACATCCGCATGCAGGTGCTGCAGGTCAAGAAGGATGAGCTGCTGCGCGACTTCGAGGACGCCTCGGAGATCATGACCTCCGGCCTCTACCGCCACGTCTACACGGCGGAGTACGGTCAGTTCGGCGGCAAGCCCTACGGCGCCCTGGTCGCGAACTACGAGTTCGGCGTCGGCTCGAGCGACCTCGCCCTGCTGCGCAACTGCGCCTCGGTGGCCGCCATGGCCCACGCGCCGTTCATCACCGGCGCGGCGCCGGACATCTTCGGGCCGGAGGAGAAGGACTACTCCAACCTCCCCTACTTCAAGGACCTCGAGGCGCTCTTCGAGGGGCCGCGCTACGTCAAGTGGCGCGCCTTCCGCGAGACCGAGGACGCGCGCTACGTGGGGCTCTGCATGCCGCGCTTCATGCTGCGGGCGCCCTACCAGGCGACGGAGGGGCTGGTTCAGAGCTTCGCCTACAACGAGCAGATCGCCGAGTCGCACGATCGCTACTGCTGGGGCAACGCGGCCTTCGCCATGGCGAGCCGCGTCGCGGACAGCTTCGCCAAGTACCGCTGGTGCCCGAACATCATCGGTCCGCAGGCCGGCGGCGCGGTGGAGGACCTGCCCATCCACACCTACGAGGCGATGGGCGAGCTGAAGACCAAGATCCCCACCGAGGTGCTGATCTCCGAGCGCCGCGAGTTCGAGCTCTCCGAGCAGGGCTTCATCGCGCTCACCATGCGCAAGGACAGCGACAACGCCTGCTTCTTCTCGGCGAACTCGGCGCAGAAGCCGAAGTACTTCGGCATCTCCGAGACCGGCAAGGAGGCGGAGACCAACTTCCGCCTCGGCACCCAGCTGCCCTACATGTTCATCATCTGCCGGCTCGCGCACTACCTGAAGGTGCTGCAGCGCGAGCACATCGGCTCGTGGAAGGAGCGGCAGGACCTCGAGCGCGAGCTCAACACCTGGATCAACCAGTACGTGGTCGACATGGAGGACCCGACGCAGGGCGTGCGCTCGCGCAAGCCGCTGCGCCAGGCGGCGGTCACCGTCGAGGACGTGCCGGGCAACCCGGGCTGGTACAAGGTGGACATGAAGGTGCGCCCGCACCTCAAGTACATGGGCGCCTACTTCACCCTCTCGCTGGTCGGCAAGCTCGACCGCGAGAAGTAGTCTCCTCCTCCTCCTCCCCCTCTCGAGCCGCCGCCGTCAGCAACTCGACGCCGCCGCACCATTGTTGTCGCGGCCGCTACGCACCACCGCCCGACGTGTGCGGCGCCGCTCCAATTTGCCCTGCTCGCCTCCTGCGGAGGCTCCGCGATGAAGGGCAAATTACGCACGCCAGCGCGCACGTCACCGCCTAACCGGCCGAGAACCTACGCGGGCGACCTGGACCGCGGGTTGCATCACACCCCGCTCATGGTCCGTCACGCCGCCTGGTTGTTGACGCTCTCGCTCGCCCTCCTCCCCGGCTGCTCGGCGCTCGTGCCCGCCGCGGCGGACGCGGCCGTGGCCGACGCCACGCCGGAGGTCGGGCCTGCCGCCTCCGATCGCTACGCGCCTCCCTCCGGCTTTCTCGAACCGGCGGGGCCCGAGGCGCTGACCTTCGAGCTGAAGGCGCGCCTCAACCCGCAGGCGACGCTCTCGCACGAGGAGCTCTCCACCCTCGGCGCCGGCCGCTTCGAGGTGCGGCTCGCCGACCTGTGGCGCGTCCTCGACGACACGGCGGTCGCCTACGACTACGCCTCGGGCGAGAAGCACCTCGCGGTCCTGCAGGTCTACCAGGAAGAGCCGGGCGCCACCCACGCCGCCCTCGACTACGTGCTCGCCCAGGTGCTGATCCCGGCGGCGGCGCTGGCGCCCGGCGCTGGACCGCTCGAGCTCGCGGCCAGCGACGGGCTGAGCGCCTCGGTGCGCCGCCTCTCGATGGTCGCGCGCGAGGACGGCGTCTCCCTGCTCAAGGACTGCACGCTCGCCAGCCTCGACCAGGGCGCGAGCGCCTCGCGCCTCGTCCTCGACCGCGGCGCCGGCGCCACCTTCGCCGTCGGCGAGCCGCTCCACGTCTGGGGCAGCCTCGCGCTGACCAGCGACCTCGAGCGGCTGCAGGCGCTCACCGCCTCGGGCCACGAGCTGCACGGCGGGCGCTACTGCCGCTGCACGCAGGCCGGCACCCAGCTCCCCTGCGCGAGCTGGGAGCTGGAGGCGAAGAAGAGCGG
>JAKLHH010000205.1 GCA_022710245.1 Myxococcota bacterium | reverse complement strand
AGGAACACGTTCTTGCCGGCGTTGCCCGTGCCGATCGCATAGTCGACTCCAGAGCTCGCCGACGTGCCGCCCACCTCCGAGTAGAGGACGCAGACCGGGCCAGCGCCAGACCGTACGTTGACCGCCCAGTAGCCGCCGCCCCTCACGCTCGAGCCGCGGATCACCGTCGGCTGGGTGGCGTAGATGTCGAGCGCGCCGGTGGAGACCCCCTGGATCAGGAGGTGCGCTCCGCTCACCGTGCACCCCTCGTAGCTCGCGGAGCCGCTCACCTGCTTGATGAAGGAGGCCGAGCTCGCGTCGTACACGGTGAGGTCGCCCTTGCCCGTCGGGGTCAGCGTGGTGATGCCGATCGCGGCCGGTCCCACCATCGTCACCGTGAGGTTCTTCCCGTGCGCGAGCGCCCCCTGATCCGGGGCGGGCCCCTTGTCGAGCTTGCCCTTGTCGAGCGCGGGCCCCAGGTCCGGCTTGCCCTTGTCGAGCGCGGGTCCCTTGTCGGGCGAGGGGGCGCTCGTGCACGCCGTGGTGTCCAGCGTGCACTTGCTCGTGCAGGCCAGCGTCCCGCCGGCGTAGCCCAGCGACTTGCACGTCTTGCCCCCGAGCTTGGTCCCGTCGCACGCCTCCGCGCCGCTCATCACCCCGTCACCGCACATGGTGCAGGCCGCGGTGTGAAAGGTGCAGCTCGCCGTGCAGCCCAGCGCGCCGCCGTCGAACCCCTGCGTCTTGCACGTCTTGCCCCCGAGCTGACTCCCGTCGCACTGCTCCGTCCCGTTGATCACCCCGTCGCCGCACTTGAAGCAGCCCGCCGTGTTCAGCGCGCAGTTGCCGTCGCAGCTCAGCGTCCCGCCCGCGAAGCCCAGCGACTTGCACGTCTTGCCGCCGAGGTCCTGGCCTTCGCAGGGCTCCTTGGCGTCCCGGCTGCCGTTGCCGCAGCTCGCGATGTGGCAGCCCGAGAGGTCGAGCTGGCAGCTCGCGGCGCAGGACAGCGTGCCGCTGTCGAACCCCTCGCTCTGACACGTCTTGCCGCCCAGGGCCGAGCCGTCACAGGCCTCGCTCCCGTTCACCACCCCGTCCCCGCAGCGCTCGCACCCTGCCGTCTCCAGCGTGCAGTCGGGCTTGCAGGCGAGCGTGCCGCCCGCGAAGCCCTCGCTGGTGCAGATCCTGCCCGCCAGGTCCTTGCTGTCGCACTGCTCCGCGCCGCCCCTGACACCGTCGCCGCACACCTCGCTGACAGGACCGCTCTCGGTCGGGTTTCTCGCATCGTTACCGGGGGAGGTGGGGCTCTCGCCGCAGGCGGCGGCGAGGCAGACCCAGGCGACGATCTGGCCCTTCAGCGCGGAGCCTCCCAGGGAGGCGAGCAGGGCCAGATGCGATGCCACGGCCAGGGACCTGCGGTCTGCTCTCAGCATCTCCGTCCTCCGAGGGGGCTTCAGGTGGGTGACACCCCCCGACCTCAGGCTGCAAGCGGATCACCCACCCGATCGCGGTGGCGCGCGGCAGCACGGCGCTGGTGCAGGTCGAGCTCCGTAACCTGGGCTGGTCGCGCATCTTCAGCGCCCGCAAGCTCACCGTGACGCTCCGGCACCGGACGACGGGGGCCTCGCTCTCGGCGAGCGGCGGCGCGGACCTGCGCACGCTGGCGCCGCAGGCAGCGACCTCGACGACGATCCAGATCCCCGTCCCCATCCCGGCCAGCGCGGCGACGGGCGAGCACGACGTGCTCCTCGGCGTTCCGGACCTCCACGCCACCACCGCGGGGGACCTCCGCTACGCCATCCAGCCCGCGAACCAGGACGTGCCGGGCAAGGACCAGGCCTGGGAGCCGGCGACCGCTCGTTTCCGCGTGGGGACGCGACTCGAGGTGCGCTAGCGCTGAGCGTCGGCCTCGCTCGCTGCCGACCGCTGCGCCCAGCGCGCAGCGCCTGCTCCTCGCGCGAGGCGCCGGCTGTCCCAGCTGGAGGTCCATGCTACTGTAGGCTGGTGAGACGCTCACGCCCTCGCTGGCTGCTGCTCGTGCTGACCCTCACCGCGTGCCACGAGCTGCTCCCCTTCCGGGGCGAGCAGAGAGAGGCCGGGCTGCACGACGCCGGGCTCACGGAGCTCCCGCCCTCGACCGACCCCACGCCCGATCCCTTCTCCTTCGCTGCGCGCAGCGACCAGCCCCGGAGCACCCTCGTCGAGAGCGAGGTGCAGACCATCGTCGGCTTCGACGGCACGCTGTCCGCGGCGGTGACCGGCGAGGGCTCGCCGCAGCTGCGCGTCGGCGGAGGCCCGTGGCTCGCCGCCGCGACGATCCAGCCCGGGCAGAGCCTGCAGCTGCGCCTCCGGGCGAGCCCCGAGCTCAGCACCGCCCGCGTCGCCGAGGTCACCGTCGGGACCGCGAAGGCTCTCTGGACGGTGACCACGCTGGCCAAGCCCACACCGGTACGCATCTTCGTCACGGAGGGCGGCTACCTGGGCAACCTCGGCGGGATCGGCAAGGCGCACGCGCTCTGCCAGGACGAGGCCAACTCCCTCGGCCACACGGGCCTCGGCCACACGGGCATCTTCCGCGCCCTGCTCTCCAGCACCGGGATCCTGGCCCGCGACCTCTTGATCATCCCCTCCGACGCGCCCGTGGTCCGCGCCTCCGACGGCACCGTGGTCGCTGGCGATCTCTTCGCGGGCAGCCTGCAGAAGCCCATCTCCACCAGCAGCGCGAAGCCCGTCGCCTGGACCGGCGGCCTCACGCCCCCCCTGAAGCAGGAGGACTGCTGCGGCGACTGGCGGTCGGCCGCGGCCTCGACCCACGGGAGAGCCGGCGCGACCACCGCCACCAACGAGACCTGGGCGGACTACGCCATCTACCCCTGCAACAACGCCTCCCGCCTCTACTGCGTGGAGCAGGCCGCCCCCCTCGGGGCGGTCCTGACCCTCTCGCCCCGGACGGCGGCGCTGCCCGTCCCGGAGGCGACGAGCAAGGCGGCGAGCTTCACCGTCGAGAACGTCGGGGATACGGCCAGCGGCACGCTCGCGATCGCCCTCGACAACAAGGCGAGCTTCGAGGTGACCTCCGACGACTGCACCGGCAAGAGCCTCGCCCCCGGCGAGACCTGCAAGGTCTCTGTGCAGGCGAAGGCCGCCAAGCCCGGCGCCTTCACCGGCACCCTGGAGGTGACCGCCGACAATCGCCCGCAGGCGAGCCTGAAGAGCGCGGCCGGCTCGCTCGCCTTCGCCACCACGGTCTCGTACGCCGGGAGCTTCGGTGGTCTGGCGAAGGCCGACGCCGCCTGCGTCGCCCGCGCCCAGGCGGTGGGTCTCGGCGACAAGTACAAGGCGGTCCTCTCCGATGACAGCACGGACGCGAAGAGCCGCTTCCCGGCGATCCGCTACCCGGTGATCACCACCACGGCGGACGTGATCGCCTCCACCGATCTCTGGTCGCAGTCTCCCGAGAACGGCGGCGCCCGCGACGAGCTCGGCGCGGTGGTGCACACGGTCTGGACGGGCACCCTCGTCGGAGGCGGCAAGGCGCCGCAGACCTGCAGCAGCTGGACCTCCACCGTCGGCGACGGCGCCGTGGCGGCCCTGACCTGCCCCTCCGGATCGATCTTCGGCTGCGGGAGCGCCAGGCTCTGCAACACGAGCCTGCCGCTGCTCTGCCTGGGCGAGTGAGGGCGGGAGCTACTTGACCTGCTGGTAGGCCGGCGCGTCACCCGACTGGGTGCGCTTCCACGCCTCGGCGAAGAGCTCGTGCAGCGGCCGGAGCGGCAGGAGGCGCGGCAGGCGCGTCTTCACCTTCTCCGTCTTCTTCGCGCGCTCGGCGCCGTAGAGCGGGAGCTTCCAGGTCTCGATCGGCAGGTTCGGCGCCGAGAGCGCCTCCCAGCCGCCGGGGAGAAAATAGCTGCGCCCGGCCCGCGCCCGCTTGGCCTGCACGACCAGCTTGGCCTTCTTCAGCACCTCGGCGGCCTTGCTGATCCGCGAGGGGGTCCAGCCGTTCCAGAGGCGGATGCGCGCGTCGGTCGGCGCCGCCAGCGCGAGGAGCTGCAGGTAGAGCACCGCCGCGTCCTCCTCGAGCTTCAGCTTCTTGCGCACCGCCGCGACCACCTCGGGCGCCGAGTGGAGCGGGTTCGCCTCGTAGCTCCCCTCGGGCACCGGGCTCTGCTTGAGCCGCGCCGCGATCTGCTTGGCGCCCTCGGAGAGCGCGATCTCGGCGGCGCCCACCGCGCCCTCGTCGTCGCACTCCAGCTTGCGCAGGAGCTCCCAGTCCTTCGCCTTCATCTTGCCGGGGCGGAAGCCCACGTTGAGCATCCCGTCGTCCTCGTCGGGGAGCGCGAGGAGCGCGCCGGCGTCGCGCCCGAGGAGGTCACCCTTGCGGTCGCTCTTCGGTGGCTTGTAGCTCTTGCCGCCGAGCCCCTCGAGGAAGGCGAGGTTCTTCTTCTTGTTGCCGGTGGAGTAGTTGCCGGCCCCGAGCACCAGCCCCGAGGCCGAGAGGCGCTTGACCACGCGCGAGTGCACCTCGGGGAGCTGCCCCCGGAGCGGGTGCCCGGCCGGCAGCTCGGTCGCCAGGTAGAGGAAGTAGCAGGTGGTCTTGAAGAGCGTGTCCTCGTCGAAGACCTCGCCGCCCGCCTTGTCCGAGCGCGAGACGCCCCAGTCGTCGAGGTACCAGGTGCCGTCCTTGTTCAGACCCTCGGCCCGCTTCGGGTCGGAGAGCGTGGCGATCATCTCGGCGGGGCGGCCGTAGAGGAAGTTGAGGTCGCGCCCGATCTGGGCGACCAGGTTCGGGTCGAGCGCGATGCGCTTGCCGAGCACCTCGGTCACGCTCTCGCCGAGCTTCGCGATGAAGCTCGCGTCGTCGTCGGCGCCGGCGCCGAGCGGCACGTAGAGCTGCTCCGGGTCGTCGGGGAGCGCGCCGTCGAGGATGCGCCGCAGCTTCTCCTCGCCGAGCGCCCTGAGCGCGTCCTTGGCCGCGTCGGCCTCGTTCACCTTCAGCCCCAGCGTCTCGCGGAGCTCGGTGGGGAGGAAGTTCTTGTTGTACTCGTTGAAGTGCGGGCAGCCGGCGACGAGGAGCGCGGCCTCGGGGTAGGAGAGCCCGGTGCGCGCCGCCAGGGCCTCGCCCTGCGCGCGCTCGTAGGTCCAGGCGCCGCGCACCCGGATGGCGTCCACGAAGGCGCGCAGCTTCTCCGGCGTGGCCCAGCCTGGAGCGGGCTTCTTCTCCTCGGAGAGCTTGGCGCCCGGCAGGAGCTTCAGCTTGCCCTCGGGCGCGTGCTCGAGGACGTGGACGCTCTGCTCGTCGTCGTCGTCCTTGCTGAGGCCGGTGATGAAGTAGCGGCTGCCGCTGAGCTCGCCGACCGCCCAGCAGTCCCAGTCCTCGCCCTGCACCGGGAAGGGGATCTTCTTCTGCTTCACCTCGCACTCGCAGTACCGCCACTTGCCCGCCTCGGGGACGAGGAACGGCGTCTCGATCCACGCCTCGAGGAAGGTGAGGGCCGCGTCGCGCGCCTTCGCCTCCGTGCCCGGCGCGGCCGCCAGGTAGACGAGGGCGCCGACCTTGCCCATCAGCTCCGCCCAGTCGAAGTCGCACTCGGGCGTCTTCGTCGGCGCGCCGGCGGTGAAGAAGCCCGCCAGGGAGCGGAGCTGCGCCCGCACGTGGTCCGTGTCGTAGCTGTTGCCGGAGATGAGCAGGTTGCAGAGCTGGCGCATCTCGTCGAGGGAGTCGCCCTGGTCGGCGGCGACCGCGATCGCCTCCGGGTTCTCCGGATCGCGCCCGGCCGCGAGCTCCTGCTGCTCCTTGCCGAGCTGGGCGGCGGCGAGCGCCACCCCGGCGACGCCGCGGCGGAGGTTCTTGTCCTTGATCTCGGGGAGGAGCTTCTTCAGCGCCGCCTCGGTCTTCTTCGGCTCGGGCTCCTCCTTCTCATCCTCACGCTTCGCCTCCAGGTCGGCCCGCGCCGCCTCGAGGAGCTCGCGCGCCACCGCCTCGTCGAGCTTGCGCAGCGCCGCCGAGCCCTGCGGATCGCGCGGCTCGTAGAGGTGCAGCCACTGGTGCGGCAAGACGACCGGCACGCCCTCGGCGTAGGCGCCGCTGTCCTTCTTCTTGCCCCAGCGCGCCCCCTGGAACTTGCCGTCCGCGTCCCAGATGGCGAGCTCGAAGTCGTCGAGGTCGTCGTTCACCCAGCCGTCCATGTCGAGCGGGCGCGGTCGCTCGTCGCCGGGCAGCGTGAGGAGCGCGTCGGCGGTCCGCTCGTTCGCGCCCAGCATGCCGACGTAGCGCCGCCCGTCGATCGCCTCCGCCTCGTTCCGCTCCGCCGCGTTCTCCTCGCTGTCGTCGGGGAGCTTGGGCATCCGCTCACGCCAGCCGAGGAGGCCGTCCTTCAGGCCGAGCGGGCTCGCCTTCAGCCCCTCGGGGGCCGGCAGCAGCTCGGCGTCGCCCAGCGAGAGCTCGTAGCCGTCCTTGACGAACTCCTCGAGGAAGCGCGGCAGCGACTGCCGCCCCTTCTCGCCGGTGACCGGGTCGAGCTCCTCGAGGACCGTCTGCTCGCCGCGCTCGACGCGGCGCCACCAGGTCTTGCCGTCGCAGTAGAGCCCGCTCGTCTGCACCCGCGGGACCTTGGTGTCGCCCACGCGGACCACGCCGCCGCCGAGGTGGACGCCGCCGCCGGGGAGCGGGACCATCACGCCCTCGGGCTCCAGGCTCGGCCAGCCCTCGAGCTCGGGCTCGAAGACCTGCTTCGGGCTGCCGCTCCAGTAGGCCTTCTGGTCCCAGCTCTTGTCGCGGAAGACCACCAGGAGCTGCCCGTCGACGTAGAGCAGCCAGCGCAGCTCGCCGCCCTTGGGGATGCGGCAGTCGTGCTCGAGGAGCTTGCCCTTCGGGCCCAGCACGATCGCCTTCTTCTCGTCGGTGACCGCCAGGTAGGGGAAGGCGCCGCAGAACTTCAGCTCGGCCTTGCCGTCCGGGTCGAGCGCCTTGCAGGCCGCCTCGAGGGCCGGCCAGACCAGCTCGGCGGCGACGCCACCCGCCTGCAGCGAGCGCGCGAGCCGCGCCTCGAGCCCGTCGGCGAGCGCCTTCAGCCTGGGCAGCGCCTCGGGGAACTCGGCGAAGGTCGCGACCGAGGTCGCGTCCTTGATCCGCTCGAGCTTGGCCGCGAGCGCCGGCAGCGCGCCCTCGCTCGGCTCGCAGAGCTCGAGGAGCCAGCGCCGCCGCGCCTCGGCGAGCGCCGTCTTGCCGCGCGCCGCCTTCTCGAAGTCCTCGCGACCGCAGTAGTCGCCCACCGCCTTCTGCAGCCGCTCGCCGTAGCGCGGGTCCCTGGCCACGTGGAGCGGGTCGCGCGGGCGCTCGCTGGAGTTGTTCGCCGCGCGCGCCCAGTCGCCGAGGTCGATGGAGAGCCCCTTCGGCGGGTCGGCGACCGGTACCCCCAGCTCGAGCGCGAGGTCACAGAGGTCGAGCTCGAGCTCGGCGCTCTCCTCGTCCCACTCGTTCGTCAGGTGCACGCGGACCGGCGTCCCGTCGGCCTTCAGGGTGACCGCCATCCGCCGGAGCAGCGCGAAGAGCGAGTCCGGCGCCGCCGTGGGCCAGCGCTCGGCGGCGCCGAGGTCGAGCATGCGCGCGAACCACGCCGCCGCCTTGCCCCGCGGCTCCTCCACCGCGCAGCCCTCGGCCTGCTCGACCCAGCCGGAGATGGCGCCGGCCTCCTCGACGAGCTTCAGCCAGCTGGCGAAGAACTCCACCTTCTCGTCGCGGCCTCCGCCCGAGGGCTTTGGCGCCAGGGCGAGGAGCTGCTCGCGCGCCGCCCCGCTCCTCTTCACCAGGCGGGCGAGGGCGGCGGAGTAGGCCTCCCAGAACCCCTCCGGCGCGCGGTTCATCGAGCTCGCCGGGAGGAGCTCCTCGAGGAGCTTCTCGTCCTCGGCGTCGGCGTCGAGCTTGGCGCCCTTGACCAGGCGCTGCATGTCCTTCGCCATGCTCGCCCAGGGCGGCAGCCCGCCCAGCGTGCGGCGCACCGCGATCTCGCGGAAGTGCTTGTAGGCTTCGGCGGCGCCGTGCGCCGCCTCGAGGTCCTTGGCGTAGGCGGTGAGCGCCTTGATGGTCACCGCGCCGGCGAGCGCGAACTCGAGGAACGCCGCCTTGCGCACCTCCTCCTCGATCTTGAGGCCGTGCACCTGCTCGGCGTCGCGCGCCTTGCCGAAGCACTGCGCCGCGTAGGTCTGGTTGCCGCAGTCGATGAAGACGCGGCCCGCCTCCTCATAATAGGAGGGGAGGAAGTGCGGCACCGAGCGCGCGAGCTTCTTCGCGATGGCGTCGATTCCCTCCTTGGCGAAGCCTGGCTTGCTCTTCGCGCGGCGGGCCTCCTTGCGGAAGTCCTTCATCACCTCGAGGGCGAAGCGGGCGCGCTTGGGGTCGTGGACCAGCGCCCAGGCCGGGAAGCCGAGGCTCTGGCGCTTGCGCACGGCGACGCTCGGCACCACCACCGGCTTCTTCACGTCGAAGCCGAGGAAGCCGAGCACCACCTCCTCGCCGGCGGCGAGGGCCTCGGGGGTGAGGCGCACCACGCAGCGGTCGCCGAGGGCGGGGTGCCTGAAGACGCGCGCGTCGACGCGGTCGGCGCGCTCGGCCTGGGTGAGCTTGGCGCTGGCCGGGAGATACGCGCCGGCGGCGAGGAGGAGATCGTTCTGGGCCGGGGTCGCGGTGCTGCGAGTGGTCGTCGACATGTTAGTCCTCCTCCTCCTCTTCGGTCTTGCGGCCGGCATAGATGAGCGAGGCCATGCGCATCCCCTCGGAGAAGGCCACCGGGCCCACCTCCGACATCTCCAGGCGCTTCTCCTGCGCGTCCACCCAGATCAGCTCGCCGGTGGTGGTCTCCCAGTCGATCTCGGCGCCGATCCAGTAGCGGGCCTCGACGGTGCGGTCGCCCTCGCGCACGGGGCAGACCGCGTAGCCTCCGCTGACGCGGTAGCCCTGCGAGCGCGCACGCCCGACGGCGTGCGCCAGCATCTCGAACTCGCCGCCGCCCCACTGTCCGACGGAGACCTCATCGGCCGCGAGGTCGGCGGGCTTGCTCCAGGTCTCGCGGAAGAGCTGCGAGAGGCCCTGCGTGAGCTGCAGCTCCGTCGCCAGCTCGCGGAAGCCGTTGAGCTCGGCGATCAGGATCGGGTGCGGGAGGAAGACGGCCGCGGTGTCGATCCAGACGGTCTCGCCGTCGAGGGTGACCACGCCGACGCCGCGCTTCGGGTCAGCGCCCTTGAGCAGGCCCGCGCGCTCGGTGTCCGGGCTGCCGCCCTCGAGCGGCCAGACCACCGCGTTCTCGAGCGGCTTGCGCCACGCCGGATCCGACCAGACCGACTCGATCACCGCGCGCGGCACCGGCAGCGAGCGGATCATCCAGGTGTCGACGGCGCCCGTGCACTCGCGCTCGTGCTCCTCGAGCCACTCCTTCAGCGCGAGGAGCTGCGCGGCGGCGTCGCTCTCCTTGATCTTCTTCGGCACCGAGGCGAGCAGCTTGCCGGCGGCGTTCCGGCAGACGAGCTTGGTGCCGTCGAGGGCGATGGCGTAGCCGTCGGCGGCCTTCACC
>JAKLHH010000204.1 GCA_022710245.1 Myxococcota bacterium | reverse complement strand
TGGCCGCCCATCGCCTCGACCTGCTGGTGGGCGCGCCGCAGCACCTCGGCCATCGGGTCGACCGTCTCCGACTCCGTGCCCTGGAACGCCTGCTCGAGGACGTGCGCCGGGTAGCCGTAGCCCTGGTCGACCAGCTCCAGCTCGAGGCCGTCCTCGGTGACGCGGGCGAAGATCTCCACCAGGGCGCCGTCGAGGCAGGTCTGTCCGGCGTTGGTCAGGAGCCCCGCCAGCATCTCCGAGAAGGCGGCCGGGTCCGCGTGCAGCTCCAGCTCCGCGGAGACCTCTGCGTGGACGCTGATGTGCCGGAGGGCAAAGTCGCCGGCCACGTCGCGCAGCGCGCGGTTGACCAGCTCGGCGAGCGGGACCGGTGCGGCCGTGGCCGGCGCCGGCGCGGGCATCTGCACCGCGGAGTTCATCAGACGGCCGACGCCCGCCAGCACCGGCTCGACGAGCTGGAGCATCGAGGCCGGATCGGCCTGGTCGTGGCGCGCGACGAGCGCCTTCAGCTGGTCGTTGATCATGGTCAGGCGCGCGTAGATGCCCGGCAGCGCGTCGACGCAGAGCCGGCCGACCCCCGCCAGGTTCAGCGCCAGGTTGTTCGAAGAGGGCGAGGCCTTGAGCGGACCCTCGCCGCGGAACTGCCGCGCCAGCGTGGCGGCGAGGCCCGGCGCCACCGTCGCGGTCGCCACCACCTCGTGGTACTGGTCGTCGCCCGCACCGGTCGCGAGCGGCTCGCTGGCGGCCTCCTGATCGAAGCGGAGGACGACCACCAGCCCGAAGACGATGATGTCGCCGGTCTTGAGCCGGGCGCGGGTGATCCGCCGCGAGTTGACGAAGGTCCCGTGCTTGCTGCCGAGGTCCTCGAGCCAGACGCCCTCGGCGTCGACGCCGACCTTCGCGTGCTCGCGGGAGACCGACGGCTCGCGGAGGATGATGGCCACCTTCTCCGAGCGACCGATGATCTGCACCTGCGCCGTGATCGGATAGCGAGGAGAGGCGGCGCCCCCCCAGAAGGGGGTCAGGTAGTACTGATGCTCCATGAGCTCAACCTTCATCCTAATCTGACCGGACCTGCGCGCGCCACATCTTCCGCCCGCGCGGGAGCGGCCGGCCGCTCCGCGCCTTGTGGCCACCGGCGGCGTGATGCTATACACCCCGCTCTCGCCACGCGCGCAGCCGCGGCAGGTGCTGCGCGGGAGGAGCCGGATGCCGAGCCCCACCGAGCCGAGCAAGCCCAGCAAGCCCCAGCGGTTCATCACCCCGGAGGGGCACGAGCGGCTGCGCGCCGAGCTCGAGCGGCTGTGGAGGGACGAGCGGCCGCGGGTCACGCACGAGGTCTCCGAGGCGGCCGCGCTGGGCGACCGCTCGGAGAACGCCGAGTACATCTACGGCAAGAAGAAGCTGCGCGAGATCGACCGCCGCATGCGCTACCTCGGCAAGCTCCTCGACGACCTCACCATCGTGCGCTCCTCGCCCGAGCAGCAGGGCCGCGTCTTCTTCGGCGCCTGGGTCACCCTCGAGGACGAGGACGGCGAGCAGCGCCGCTACCGGATCGTGGGTCCCGACGAGCTCGACGTGCGGGCCGGCAAGGTCAGCGTCGACTCGCCGATGGCGCGCGCGCTCCTCGGCAAGCGGGTCGACGACGAGGTGACGGTCGTCGCGCCGCGCGGCCGCACCACCTACACGGTGCTCGCGATCGAGTACGAGAAGGCCGAGCCGGGCGCGCCGACGCAGCTGGTGCAGGTGGCGCCGGCCCGCTCCATCCTCGAGGCGCTCGGGGACGACGAGGACGACGACGAGGACGAGGACGCGTGAGGCGCGGCGGTCACCGCCAGCCCCACGGGACGCCAGGGGGTGGCGAGACGGGCCATCTTGTGGTTGGCTCTGCGGGTCAGCTGGAGCGGCGCCGCGCAGGTGAGGACTCGCGTGAGCGACGACCGCGACCAACACTCTGCTGGGAGGTAGCGAACGATGTCACGACTCGTCCTCGCGCTGGCCGCGCTCCTCGTCGCGCCAGCCTGCTCCGACGACAGCGCGCCCGGCGGGACCGGCTCGATCAAGGGCTCGGTCCGCGACAAGACCGGCAAGGCCGTGGGCGAGGCGCTGATCAAGGTCGGCGCGCTCTCCACCAAGGCGAGCTTCAGCGGCGCCTACGAGCTGAAGGACGTCCCGGCGGGCGCCGCCACGCTGGAGGCGAGCGCCGACTGGTTCACCGCGAAGCAGGAGAGCGTCACGGTGAAGGCCGGCGAGGCGCTGCCGCTCGACCTGCAGCTCGACGAGCTGGCCCTGAAGCTCGACCCGGCGGATCAGGCGCTGGCCGACTCGTACAACAAGACCTACGACTGGACCAAGGGCGGGCCGTCGCTGCGCGTGCTCTGCGCCCCGACGCGGCGCTGCCTGGATAACGCCATCTACCTCCACAACCCGGCGCAGTACCGCGACACCTCGGGTGAGCCCGCGCTGACCCCCTCGCCGCAGCCGACCATCGAGGCCGGCGGCGCGAAGAGCTTCACCTTCCCCATCAGCGGAGGGGGCGAGGCGCTGGAGCTGACCAGCATCGTCGACACCTTCGCCCAGACCGGCCTGCCGGCCACCACGGCCGACGAGGCCATGCTGTGGACGCCCATGGTGAACTGGCTCTCCGAGGAGAAGCGCGGCCTCGACGCGACGCTGCTGAACAAGATCCGCGCGGTGGGCACCGCGGTCGCCGGCCAGGGCTGGGGCTCGAGCTCGCTCAGGCCGCAGCAGATCGAGGGCGTCTACCTGGTCGAGGGGGTGCTCTGGGTGAAGGTGGTCTTCGAGGGCTTCGTCCAGCTCGGCGCCGGGATCAGCGACGACGACGGCGACGGCCGCAAGGAGGTCTTCGCGAAGGTCAGCGCCGCCCAGTACAGCAAGACCATCACCGACCTCCTCGCGAACGAGTACGTCAAGACCCGGCTCGGCACGCTGGCGCTGAAGACCGAGCTGTCGGCGGCGCTCAACGAGCTCTACACCTCGACCAACCTGCAGATCGTGGGGACGGTGGGCAAGGCCTACGAGCTCGCCGGCGTCGGCAGCCTCAAGTACCCGTTCGTGGTGCACGAGCAGACCGACCAGAAGGGGAAGAAGATCAAGGGCGCGCTGCTCGTCGGTCCGTGATCGGAGCGATCGGAGCGATCGGAGCGATCGGAGCGACCGGTCAGCCCTGGGGCATCAGCGCCCCGTGCACCGCCGCGCCGACGACGACCATCCGCTCGGGCGAGATGACCACTCGCGGCGCCTTGCCGAAGAAGCTCGCCACTGCCTCCTGCACCGACGGGATGTGGCTGGTGCCGCCGGAGAGGTAGACCGCGTGCAGCTCCCGCGGCCGCAGCTTCGCGGCCGCCAGCGCCTCCTCGCAGCTCTCCAGCGAGCGCAGGGCGATGCCGCGCGTCAGCTCGGCGAACTTCTTGCGCGTGATCGGGAACTCGAACGCCGCCTCGCTGTCGCCCACGCCGAGCGCGCCGGGGAGGCGCAGCACCGCCTCCTCGTGCTGGCTGAGGGTCCGCTTGGTGGCCTCCGCCGCCACCAGGAGCCGCTGCCAGTGGTGCGCCTGGTTGCGCAGCTCGACCCTGTGCTGCTGCCAGCAGGCGTTCGCCGCGGCCGCCGCCAGAGCGATGTCGAAGTCGTCGCCGCCGAGCCAGCTGTCGCCCGAGCTGGCGACCACCTGCATCGACTCGCCTCCCAGCTCGACGATCGAGAAGTCGAAGGTGCCTCCCCCGAAGTCGTAGACGGCGACACGCCCCTCGCAGGCCTCGTCGAAGATGCAGGCCATCGCCGCGGCGACCGGCTCGTGCAGGAACTCCAGGACGTGCAGCTCCACCTTCGCCGCCGCCGCGAAGAGCGCCCGGAGCTGGCGCTCCCCTGCGGTGGCGGGGACGTTGAGGATCACGTCGTGGACCGGGCGGCCGAGGCTGCGCTCGGCGACCAGCCGCAGCAGGTGCAAGATGTGCGCGCACGCCGCGGTGATCGAGAGCTTCCGCCCCCGTGAGTGGAGGATGATCTCGTGCTGCGGACCAGGCGTGGCCTTCATCCCGAGCTGGGCGAGGTACGGCCCCAGCGCAGGCTCGTCGAAGCGCCTGCCGAGGAGGCGCTTGGGCGAGGCGATGACGTTCTCCGGATCCGAGGAGAGCATCTGCCGCGCCGCCTCGCCGAGCACCACCGAGCCATCCTCGCGGAAGCCCACCACCGAGGGGATGTCCCACTCGCCGCCCGGGAGCCTGAGCACCGAGGCGCGCCCGTCGACGACCGTGGCCACGCTGGAGCGGGTGGTCCCGAGGTCCATGGCCACCACGGTCCTGGCACCGGCCGGCAGCTCCAGCAGCGGGAGCAGCGGCTCGGTGCCGGCGGCCGCGCGCGCCGCCGCGGGGCGGACCTCGACCGCGGCGGGCCGCCTGGGCGCGGTGACCAGCCGGGCACCGGCCGCGGGCTCCTCGCTCGCGCCATCGACGACGAGCTCGAGCGCCGGCGCGGGTGCGGGGGCTGGCGCGGCCGGGGCCGGCGCGGCCTCGTCGTCGTCGCCGAGCACCAGCTCGAACGTGGGGCCCTGAGCCGCCGCCTCCTCCTCGATCTCCAGGGCCGGCTCCGGCGGCGCGGAGATCGGCACGGCCGACCGCCGCCGCGGCCGGTGCTCGGGCGGGAGCTCGATCAGCCCCCGGCGCGCGAGCTGTCCGACGAAGGCGCTCAGCTCGCGCACCTCCGCCCCGAGCCGCTGCACGAGCGCCTCCTGCCGGTCGAGCCTGGCCAGCGCCGAGGCGAGCAGGTCCTCGATCGCGTCCGGCACCGGCGCAGGCACCGCGTACACCCCCGGCGGCAGCGGCATGCCCGGGGGAGGCGGAGGCAGCGGCGCCGAGCTGCGGGGGCGCTTGACCGGCAGGCCCTGCGTCGCGAACGGGCCCCGGTCCTCGCGTCCCTGCGGGGCGCTCCGGGACGAAACAGCGGTCGGCGGTTCGCGCGGCTCCTGGGGAGGACCAGGCGAGCGCGCGACCGCCGGATCGAACGGCAGCGCCGTGGGGCGCGCGGGCGTCTCCGGCGGCTTCTCGGGCCAGACCGCGGGGTCCAGGTGGCGCAGGTCCTCGGGCTCGGCGACCCCGAAGTCGAAGAGGGTCTCGTCGAGGCGGAAGTTGAGCTCCAGCTCGGAGAGGTCAGGGCCAAAGGCGCGCTCGATGGCGTCGCGGATCGCGTCGGGGCCCGCGAGGAACGGACGGATGTTGCAGCGAGTCCGGACCCGGAGCGTGTCGTAGAGGAACTGGCTCTGGATGTCCGACATCGCGATGTCGAGGAAGCGGTTCTTGGTGTCGTAGGCGAAGGGGAGCACCTCGAGCTTGCGACAGAGGTACTCGCCGAGGAAGGCCAGCGCCTCGTGCGAGACGGGCGTCGTCGAGAGATCCACGGTCGGCAGGTGGAGCTGCTCGCTGAGGATCCGGATCAGCTGCGGCTCGCTGAGCAGGCGCATCTCGACCAGCGTGCGGCCGAGCGGCTTGCCCCACTGCTCCTGCTGCAGCAGCGCCGCGCGGAGCTGCAGTCTGTCGAGGTAGCTCGCCTCGACCAGCAGCTCGCCGAGGCGCTTCTTGCTCCGAGGCTCCATCTCGTCACCCCAACCGTCGCGGCAGGTCCTGCGCGCGCCACCACCTCTCGCAATAGCACAGCCAACTGGCACTTCGCTACCAGTTCGGTGCAGCTCTTCGAGGAAGCGGAGCAGCGGTGCTCTGGAAACGGAAGGAGCGGGAGGAGCGGGAGGAGCGGGAGGAGCGGGAGGAGCTACCTGGCCTTCGCCAGGTCGGCGCGCAGACAGAAGTAACGCTGGCTCTTGCGGTCGGTGGCGAAGAGCTCGTCGACCACGGCGCCCTTCCAGTGCTTGCGCAGCTCGGGGGTGAGGACGAGCTGGTGCAGGTCGCCCTCCTTGAAGCTCTTCACGTCGCCGCTGACGACCTTCTTCATCTTGTCGTCGATCTTGGCGCGGGGGCGGAGCGGCTTGTAGTGGGCGACGAGGAGCACCTGCTTGTCGAGCTTGCCTCCCACGACCTGGTACTTCATCACGAAGGCGTAGTCGTAGAGCTCGTCGGGCGGGAGCTTGCCGGGGATCTTCACCAGGCGGGCGGTCACCGTCAGCGGCGCGGTCTGCTTCGCCGGGGCAGGCGCCGGCGGGGCGGCGAGCGCGGGCGCGGCGAGGAGGAGCGCGGCGAGCGAGAGGGATCTGATCCTGAACATGTTCGTCTCCGTCCGGCGCAGTATAGCGAAGCCGCGGCGCGCTTGATAGACTCGCGCCGATGCGCAGGCCGTCAGCGTCGCCCCCCGTCGCCCTCTCGCTCCTCCTCGGCCTCGGCCTCGGCGCGCTCGCGCTCGCCGCCCCGGCCCGCGCCGAGCTCCCGACCGGCTACCTGGTCTGGTCCAAGGGGACCTCCAAGGATCCCGCGAGCCGCAAGATCTACCGCCTGACGCTGCCCGGGAAGACCGATCTCAAGGCGCTCACCAGCGGCGAGGACGTCGAGTGCCAGGTGAGCCCCGACGGGGCCTGGGTGGCCTACGCCAAGGCCAAGCTGACCGGCGGCTCCGACTACCACGCCTTCCACCTGTGGAAGGTCTACCTGGTCTCCATCCACGGCGCCCAGCAGGGGCGCACCGAGATCAAGATCGACGACAGCGGCTACTGGCCGAGCTGGGGTGGCAAGGACGTCCTCTACTACAACCAGGTCGAGTCCGACGGGAACGGCAAGCACAGCCGCATCATCCGCGTCACCCTCGACGCGCACGGCAAGGTCCTCAGCAAGAGCACCTTCTTCTCCACCCAGAGCGCCTTCCCGGACCTCGACGAGATCGGCGAGTGCTTCGTCGCGCCGGACGGGAGCTGGTTCTCCGCGCGTACCCGCGGCACGCCGACGGTGAACGGGGTCGGCGCCTACCTGGTGCAGCCGCCGACCTGGAACCTGCTCGCGCGCGCCGGCTCGATCGGCTGCATGGGGATCGTCGCGCCGGGCGGCGGCTGGGGCCTGATCGCCGGCGCCGAGCAGGGGATCCGCTGGGGCGACGCGCCGTCGGTGGCGGGGCGCAAGGAGGACCAGCTCCTGATCGCCGCCCACTCGGCCGAGGACAAGGTCTACCACCCGGGCATCGCGAGCGACGAGCGCTGGGTCCTGGCGGCGCACGGGCTCGACCAGGATCACAACGCCGGCCCCTACGACGTCTACATCCACTCGCTCGACGCGAAGACGAGGACCGCCGGCCCGGAGCAGGCGCTGGCGACGGGCGGCTTCAACGGCTGGCCGACGGTCTGGGTGGGGACGCCCACCCCGCCGCCGCCGCCGCGCCCCTGGGTGCAGGAGTTCTACCCGAGCAGCTACACCGTCGCGCCCGGCGAGGAGGTGACCCTCACCTGGACCACGCAGGAGGCGGAGAGCGCCGAGCTCGACGGCGCGGCCGTGGCGCTCGCCGGCACCCAGGCGGTCAAGCCGCAGCAGACGACCACCTACAAGCTGGTGGCGAAGAGCACCCAGAGCAGCGAGACCGGCAGCGCCGAGGTGGTCGTCACCGTGAACGCCACCCCGCAGCCGGTCACCATCGAGAGCTTCACCGCCAGCGCCGAGTCGATCGAGCAGGGGCAGAGCGTGACGCTGAGCTGGCGGGTGAAGAACGCCACCACGCTCGACCTCGACGGCGGCCGCGCGGCGCCCGTCGCCAGCCTCGAGGTGAGCCCGCTGCAGACCACGAGCTACCTGCTCACGGCGCGGGGCCAGGGAGGCCCGGTCGTGCAGACGGTGACGGTCAACGTGCGCGCGCTCGGCAACGGCCTGCTGCCCGACCGCGGCGGCTTCCTCTGTGCGCTACCCGGCGACGGCGCGGCGCTGCTCCCGGCCGCGCTGCTCCTCCTCGGCTGGTGCGGCGCGCGGGTTCGTCGAGCGCACCGACGAGACCATGGCCAGGACCGCTGAGGAGGGCGAGCTGACCGACTGCGGCGCGCTCGCCTTCGGTGACCTCGCAGCAGCCCCGGCGCCGTGACTCGCCAGCCTGGCGCGGTGAGCCCGTCAGTAGCTCACGTACTCTCTCCTCCACCGCTGTCCCGATGATCCATTGCAGGTGCGCATCCTGACGATGCCCTCGCCGGTGTCCTCCATGCAGGTCTTGCCGACCTTGGCGTAGGCGTAGTGATCATAGTTGTGAAGGTCACAGTAGGGTTGATCCCCCGGCTGACACGTGAAGACCCAGCTGCAAGCGGCGTTCGTGTTGCAGTAGTTCTGGATCACGTAGCTACCGTTGTAACGTGTCCAGCATAGCTTGTTCCCCGCGCTGGCAATGCCGTACGTGCCGTAAGAGTAGTACTTCTGGTAGGGTGAATTGACCCACCCCGCGGGTCGGACGAAGGACTGGTCCGAGGTGATGAAGCGCCCGGTGGCCTGGTTCCTGAAGCGCAGCAGGTTGCCGGCGCCAAACGTCTCACGATCCGTCTCCTCGCTGCCGGCCTCGTCGGTGCCGGCCTCCTCGGTGCCAGGCTCCTCGGTGCCGACTCCTTCGGAATCACCGCAGGCGGCCAGCAGCATGGTCCCGACGGCGGACACGAGAACAAGGTTCCTCAACATCGACGTTCTCCTCTCTTCTTGAGCGCTGGCCGGTTCGGATCTGTCTTGACCTCTTCCTGTTGGCCGTTGTGCGTGTCTCACTCCGAGCCCGGCGGCTGCCCCCCATCAGCAGCAACCGCCATGCCGCCTCGCGCCTCCGCCAGGCGACCGAGCTCACCCGCTGTGCGGATCGAGCACGGAGTCGACCGCTCGCGACGCCATCAGCTCTTGCCTGTCAGGCGGCAGGCTCGGGGCGCGCCGCCCAGCAGAGTCGACCGATCGCGACTGCGAATGGACGCCAGACGACACGCGTCTCGCGAAGCGGCCACCTCGTCTGGCGGGTGCGCAGGTGGGCGGGGCGCCACGGTTCGCCGACTCGAAGACGAGCGTGCATGTCAGAGGGAGCCCCGACATGTCCTGTTGACCCACTCGCGAGGCAGGGTACGATGGGCCTCGTGGTGCGAGTCTTCATCCTGGTCTTGCTGCTCCCCTCGTGTACCAAGAGCTGGGACCAGTTCACCTTCCCTGGAGTGTGCCGCTGGGAGGACCCGGCCGCCTTCACCCTCACGGAGCCGAGGTCGCTGAAGATCAGGTCGGACAGGCGAGACCTCGAGCCGTTCCTTTCTGCCGACCGCCTCACGCTCTACTTCTCCTCGACCCGGTCCGACGGGTTGATGCGCGGCTACCGTGCCACCCGTGCATCCCTCGGGGAGGACTTCCCGGAGAACGTGGAGCCGATCGACCTCGAAGCCCCGGGGCTGTCCAGCTTCGCCGTCACCCGTGATGGCCTCACCGCCTTCATCGCCGCGGGCGTGGGGTACCCAGCTGCGACAGGCTACGAGCCATCGGATCTGTTCTGGGCGACGAGGAGCGCCGGCAGCGCCTTCACGAAGGCGCAGCTCAAGCCGATCAGCGAGCTCAGCACCGCGAACTACAACGAGTGGGATCCGTTCCCCACGCCTGATGGTCTGCGCCTCTACTACACCGAGCATGACCCCAAGCTGGGCTTGACCCACCTGATGACAGC
>JAKLHH010000203.1 GCA_022710245.1 Myxococcota bacterium | reverse complement strand
GGCAGCCCGGCGCCGAAGGTGGTCTCGTAGCCGAGGCGCGCGCCGGTCCGCCGCGCCGCCTCGAGGAGCGCCTCGTAGCTGGCGAGCGGCCCCGAGAGGGGGCGCTTGTTCGCGGTCACCACGTGCACCCCCGCGTCGAGCGCGAGGCGCTGCAGCTCGCCCGTCTCGCCCGCGGTGACGTCGACGAGGACGAGGTCGGTGAAGCGCGCCGCGAGGAGCCGCTCGAGGAGCTCGCCGTCCGCGCCCCGCTGGCCGCCGCGCTTGGCGAGGGCCTCCACGGCGCCCGCCGGATCGAGCCCGGCGTCGTCGACGAGGAGCTTCTCGCTGGACGCGATCCCGACGAGGCGCAGCTCGAGGCCGAGCTCGCGCTCCATGGAGGGACGCGTCTCCTCGAGCTGCTTGAGGAACGTGCGACCGACGCGGCCGCAGCCGAGCAGGCAGAGGTTCACGAGGCGCGTCAGGCCGAAGGCCGAGTGGATCGCCCGCACCGCGCGGCGCGCCTCGGCCTCGCGGAGCGCGACCGAGATGGAGAGCTCGCTCGCGCCCTGCGCGATGGCGAGGACGTTCACCCGCACGGCGCCGAGCGCGGCGAAGAGCTTGCCCGAGATCCCGGGCGTCCCCGCCATGCCCTGGCCGACGATGGAGGCGATCGCCACCCCGCCCTCGGCGGCGATGCGATCGATGGCCCCCGCCGCGAGCTCCAGCGCGAAGCTCTCGCGCAGGAGCGGGACCAGGCGCTCGGCGTCGGCGGCGGTGACCACGAAGGAGATGCTCTGCTCCGAGGAGGCCTGCGAGATCATCACCACGTTCGCGCCGGCCGCCTCGCTCGCCTCGAAGACCCGGCGCGCGACGCCCGGCACGCCCGCCATGCCGCGACCCTCGACGGTGCAGAGCGCGAGGTCGTGGACCGAGCTCACCGTCTTGACGCCCTGGGGCAGCGCCGGCGCGGTCTGGGCGACCAGCGTCCCCGGGTGCTCGGGGGCGAAGGTGTTCTTGATCCGGATCGGGATGCCGGCGGCGACCGCGGGGCCGATGGTCTTCGGGTGCAGGACCTTCGCCCCGAAGTAGGACATCTCCGCCGCCTCGCGGTAGGAGACCTGCTCGAGGGTGCGCGCCTCCTTCACCAGCCGCGGGTCCGCGGTGAGGATGCCGGAGACGTCCGTCCAGATCCAGATCTCGCTGGCGTCGAGCAGGCTCCCGACCAGCGCCGCCGAGTAGTCCGAGCCGCCGCGCCCGAGGGTGGTGGTGATCCCGGCCGGGGTCGCGCCGATGAAGCCGGTCACGACCGGCACGGCGCCGCGCTCGAGGATGGGCAGCAGCCGCGCCCGCGTCGCGGCTCGCGTGGGCTCGAGGGCCACGACCGCTGCCTCGTGGGCGTCGTCGGTGACCACGATCCCGCGCGCGTCCACCGCCTCGGCCTCGCGACCGATCGCGCGGAGGTGCGCGGCGAGGACGGGCGCGCTCAGGCGCTCGCCGATGGAGGCGATCAGCGCGCGCGAGCGCGGCGTCTGCTCGCGGAGCAGGCGCACCCCGTCGAGGACGCTACGCAGCTCGGCGAGGAGCTCGTCGAGGAGCGGCAGGAGCTCCGGATCTGACGAGGCCTCGCGGTGCGTCCGCTCGAGCTCGAAGAGCGTGGAGCGCAGCTCCGGGCCGCCGCCCGCCTCGGCGAGCGCCGCGGCGCGGAGCAGGCGATCGGTGGTCTTGCCCATCGCCGAGACGACCACGGCGACGGGACCTGCGTGGCTGGCCACCAGGCGGGCCACGTGCTCCATGCGACCCCGGTCGGCGACCGAGGATCCGCCGAACTTCATCATCAGCACTCGTGGGCTCCTTGCGCTCTTGGTGTGCCTAGCCTGCCCAGAGTGCAGGGGAAGCGCCAGCCCGATTCTTCGCTCGCCTCGGGTCGCCTCGCCGCTCGAGACCCCGCCGCCGCAAGGAAGCCGCCGAGAGTTGCCCCGGGCCCCTCTTCGCGATATAACCTGCGACCAGACAAGGACTTTGTTGTTGGCTCCGCCGGTTCGACCGGCACTCGCAAGCAACGGGGCGACATGAACGGGGCAGACGGGAAGTCTGAGACCGCGGTCGAGCGCGCCCAGCAGCTCCTCCGCGCCAAACGGTACGCGGACGCGCTGCAGGTCTGCAACGACGCGCTGGCCCGCGGCACCGACGACCCCGAGCTGCGCCTCGTCGCGGCGCAGAGCCTGCTCGCCCAGGGGCGCCACGAGGGCGCCAAGAAGGAGGCCCAGCAGGTGGTGCGGCTCGACCCCACCACCGCCGAGGCCCACCGCATCCTGGCGGAGGTCGCCTTCACGCGCGGCGAGCACGCCGCGGCGCGAGAGCACCTGGGGCGCGTCCTCGAGCTCGACCCGGACGACGACAAGAGCCGCGCGCTCCTCGAGACGCTGCAGCGCCCCTCCGGCGCCACCCCGCCGCCCCAGCGCCTGGGCGCGACGCCCGCACCCGCCCCTGTTCGCCCCTTCGCCGCCGCGCCTGGCGCCGCTGCCGCGCCGGCCCCGGAGGTCAGCGAGACGGCGCGGCTGGTCAAGAGCCTGAGCAAGCTGGGGGCAGGCGCGCGCACGGATGAGTCCGCCCAGATCGAGCTCAGCGCCGATGACCTCGAGGAGGACGACGATCCTCACATGGACCCGTTCTCCGAGGTCACCTTCTCGGCCAAGGAGCCGAGCTCGGACAGCGTCGAGGTCTCCGACAGCATGATGGAGGAGCTGCCAGCCGCGCCCACGCTGGAGAGCATGGGCACGCCGCGCGGGCTCAGCACCCTGACCGAGATAGCGCCCCCTGTCTCATCCCGGAGCGTCCCGCAGGGACGCGAGGACGGGGCGCCGCCGCGCCGCGCCGAGGAGAGCGACCCGGGGCTGACGCAGCCGGTGGAGAAGGTCGAGAAGGCCGCCGTCGAGGACGCCTGGAAGCCGATGGACGCGGGCGCCGGCACGACGAAAAAGTACGAGGGCACGCTGCGCCTCCCCGCGCTGGGGGACCTGCCCGAGGAGGAGGACGCGCCGACGATGCCGCTGCTCAGGCCCTCGGGTCCGCCCAAGCCGCAGCTCCGCCTCGACCCGCTCGGCGCGAAGCCCGTCGTCGAGGAGGAGAAGAAGCTGGCGCCGACCTGGAGGCCGCCGGGGGAGGCGAGGCTGCCCTCGCCGGGCGCGCGCACGCCCGCGCCGCAGCCGGGCCTGGCCTTCGGTGCAGCCAGCACGCCCGCCGCGGGGAGGGCGCCGGCGCCGGTGGGGACGCCGTTCTCCTCCCCGGCCGCGGCCACGTCGTTCGCGCCGCAGCCCGGGCGCGACGATGACAGCGACGCCTTCGAGGAGTTTGCGGTCGAGCAGGCGAGCGCGCCAGCTCCCGAGGAGCTCGCCGAGGCACAGCAGACGCGAGCCGTGCCGAGGATCCTGGTGCGGGCGGCGGAGCCCTCCGAGCCCTCGGATCCGGGCGTCGACGGCGAGTCCTCCGAGGACCTCCTCGGGATGCTCACCGGCCGGGTCGCGCGCGACGACGCGTCCATGCCCGAGTCCCCCGCGCCCACGCGCCGGCACAAGCCGACCGGCCCCGAGCGGCCCCTCGGCTGGGACAAGGTGATCCCCGACGCCCCACGCCGCAAGCGTCCCTCCGAGCCAGCGCGGCCGCTGGGCCGGGAGTCGGGCCGGGCCCGGGTGGTCTACGAGCCCGAGCCGGACTCGCAGGACTCCATCGAGCTCGGCTCGCTTCCCCCTCGCGGGCCGCTCACCCCCGACGACCTGGAGCAGCAGCTCGCGGCCGCTGCGGCCATCGACCCGCGCGCCGAGAAGAAGAAGAGGGCGGGCAAGAAGGGCGGCGCGGGCCGCTGGGTGCTGATCGCCTTCATCGGCCTCGTCGTCGGCGGCGGCGGGCTCTTTGGCTACCTCTGGTACCGCTCGTACAAGTACGTCCAGGGCGAGTGGCAGACGGTGCGGGAGGCGATCCACAAGAGCACCTCCGAGGGCTACCGCGACGCGCGGGCCGCCGCCGAGCGGATCCTCACGCACCGCGGGACCGACTCCAAGGCCAGCTCCGCGATAGCCATGTGCGACGCGGCGATGTCCGTCGAGTTCGGCGAGGACCGCCTGAAGGCGGCGCGCGACACCCTCGAGAAGGCGAAGGGCACCGACTCCGAGTGGCGGACGGCGGCGAACGCGTTCCTCGCGCTCACCGACGAGCCGCAGCGGGCCGAGGGCTACCTGCAGAAGGGCCTCGAGGTCTACCCCGAGAGCGCGCTCCTCCACTACCTGCGTGGCCGCGCGCTGGCCGCGAGCGAGGCGCCCGAGAAGGCGCGCGAGGCGTACCGCTCGGCGCTCAAGCTGGTCCCCAGGTACACCGCGGCGCGCATCGCGCTCGCCGTCCTCGAGGGTCAGCAGGCCTCGGGCTACGCCGACGCGAGCCGCGCGCTCGACGAGATCCTCCGCGCGGAGCCTGACAACCTGCAGGCGCTGGTCGAGCGGGCGCGCCTGCGGGCGCGCCACGGCAAGGAGCTCACCGAGGCCGCGGCGGATGCGCGGCGCGTGGTGGGCGAGCTCGCCTCGCGCGCGGGGCGCGGTCAGATCGGCTGGGCGCACCTCGTCCTCGCGCAGCTCGCGGCGCAGGCCAAGCAGTTCCCGGCCATGGGGACCGAGCTCGACCTGGCGATCAAGAGCCCTCCCTGCTGCGACTCCTCCTTCCGCCACGAGACCGCCGGCGAGCTGATGAAGCTCTTCCGCATGGGCGACGCGCTGGTGCAGCTCGACGCGGCGCTGAAGCTGAAGCCGAAGCAGCCGGAGTACCTGCAGCGCCTGGCGCGCGTGCTCCTCGACCTCGACGACGCGGCGGGCGCGCTGGCGCAGCTGCAGAACGCGCCGGCGAGGGCGCTGGAGACGCGGCTCCTCACCGGCCGCGCGCTCTTTGCGCAGGGGAGCCTCGGCAAGGCCGCGGAGACCCTGAAGGGTGTCCTCGCCGAGAGCAAGGACTCGCTCGAGGCCGCCGTCCAGCTGGCCTTCGTGCGGGCGCGCCAGGGGGAGACGGCGGAGGCGGCGAGCACCCTCGAGAAGCTCATCGCCGCCCACCCGGACGACCCGACGCTGCCGAAGGCGCTCGGGACGGTGCAGCTCTGGGCGCGCGACTACGGCAAGGCCGACGCCACGCTGAGGGCGCTCTGGAAGGTCTACAAGCAGGACCCGGCGGTCCCGACGCTCCTCGGCGTCGCCTCGCTCAGGCGACACCACATCGACCGCGCGCAGAAGCGCTTCGACCGCGCGCTGCTGATCCGGCCCGACTACCGGCCGGCGCGGCTCGGGCTCGCGCTGCTGCTCCTCGGCATGGGGCGGACCGGGGACGCGCGCGACCAGGTCGCGAAGATCCCCGAGCTCGACCGCAAGCGGCCGGACGTGCTGGTGCTGGTGGCGCGGCTCGCGCTCGCCGAGGGCAAGCTCGACGAGGCACGGACCGCGACGGGAGACGCCGAGGCGGCGGGCGCTCCGGCGGCCGACGTGGCGCGGCTCACCGGCGAGCTCGCGCTGGCGCGCAAGGACAAGGCGGCCGAGGAGTCGCTGCGCAAGGCGAGCAAGCTCGTGCGCGGCAAGGACGCCGAGGTGCTCACGCTGCTCGGGCGGGCGCAGCTCCTCAGCGGCAAGGTCGACGACGCCTACGACACCTTCAACCTCGCGCTGAAGGAGGACCCGGGCAACCCGCTCGCGCTCCTCGAGCTGGGGCGGATCGCGATCAAGGACGGCGAGCACCCGACGGCGATCAAGCGCCTGACCGAGGCGGTCGCCAGGATGAAGGAGCGGAAGTTCCCGGCCGTCAAGGTCTCGTGGGTGCACACCGCGCTCGGCCAGGGCTACCTGAAGCAGAAGGACACCGGCCACGCGATCAGCAGCCTGCAGGACGCCATCGACCTCGACGGCGCGGCGGCCGAGCCGCAGTTCTGGATGGGTGAGACCTACTCCAAGCTCAGCCACCCGGAGCGGGCGGTGCGCTTCTACGCCAAGGCGCTGCAGCTCGACCCGTCGCGGAGCGAGATCTACGAGCTCCTCGGCCGCTGCTACACGAAGCTGAACGACCCGAAGCTGGCGGCGAAGAACTTCGAGGAGTACCTGCGCACGAACCCGCCGGCCGCGAAGGCCAAGGCCGTCCAGCGGGAGCTGGAGAAGCTGCAGGGGCAGTAGGCCCCAAGGCCGATGGGCCCGAGCGATCCGACCCTCACGACCCTGTCCCTGCTCGCGCGCACGCGGCTGACCGCTGAGCACGCGGCGCGTGCGCGTGCGGCGGCTCGGCGCGTCGACTGGGACCTGCTCTGCAGCCTCGCGCTGCGCGGCGGGATCGGGGGACTGGTCGCCTCGTCGCTGGAGCAGCTCGACTGGCCGGCTGAGGTGCCGCGAGCGGTGGCACGACGCCTGGTCATGTCACGGCTGAAGACGGAGCAGGCAAACCGCGCCCTGCTCGCCGAGACCCTGACCCTGTGCGCTGCAGCCGGCCAGCGAGGCCTCACCCTGGTGCCGCTGAAGGGGATGGCCCTGATGATGGACCGTCCCTACACGGAGGTTGATCTTCGCGCCTCCGTCGACGTCGATCTCCTGGCGCCTCCCGACGAGTTCGCCGCCCTCGAGCGGCTGTTTCTCGAGCACGGCTATCGCTGCAAGGAGGACCGGACCTACTTCCTCCGGCACCACCAGCACCTCGGTTTCTCTCGCGACGCCGGCGGGCAGGCGCTCTCCGTCGAGCTGCACTGGACTCCCTTCTTCCTCCTCTTCGGCCACCTCGAGGCCGACCTCGCCTGCCTGGGTCGCCTGGTCGATCATCGCTACCAGGGATGCTCGCTGCGCGTCCTCGATCCGGCCGACACGCTCCTCGGTCTGCTGCTGCACCTCGCGAACCATCGCTACGCGGGCCAGATCAAGTGGGTCGTCGACCTCGCCGAGGTGATCGCCGGGCTCGACGTCCCCTTCGCCACGCTGCGCGCGCGTGCCGATCGGCTCGGTGCGCGGACGGCCGTCGAGCTGGGGCTCTGGATCGTCGAGCAGACGCTCGGCTCAGGCGCCGAGCCCGCTGGTGACGGCGGTCTGCGCGGACGGCTCCTGCGCGGGATGGTCTCTCCCTCGGCGCTCTGGCACGGAGAGCCGCCGCCACAGGATCTGCGAGGGGTCTTCCTGGACATGCTCCTTCGCGATCACCCGCACCAGTCGCTCCAGCACCTCCTCTTCAAGCTCGCCGAGCTGGCCGAGCGCGCCCGGGTCCCCGTGCCGCACTTCCTCGTGCGCAGTCACATGGCGCGGAGGTGACGCATGTTCTTCATCCTCTCCAAGACCATCGGCCTTTTGGAGACGCCGCACTACCTCGCCCTCCTCGCCATCCTGATCGGGCTGGCGCTGCGGCTCGCGCGCCGGCTGCCGCGGCTGCGGCGCGGGCTCTTCATCTTCGCGGTGGCGGTGCTCTGGGTCTTCTCGACGGGCGCGGTCGCGACGCTGCTCCTCGCCCCGCTGGAGACGCGCTACGCGCGCCCGGATCAGCTCGCGAAGCCGCCTGCCGCCATCGTCATGCTGACCGGGCTCACCGACCACATGCGCATGGGCCCTCGCTATGGCTACGAGCTCACCGAGGCGTCGGACCGCTTCGTCGAGGCGGTGCGGCTCGCCCGCAAGTACCCCGAAGCGAGGCTGCTCATCACCGGCGGCTCCAGCGAGCTCGTCGACACCCGCTACCGCGAGGCGCGGACGCTCGGCTGGCTGGCCCGCGAGCTCGGCGTGCCGGAGAGGCAGCTCCTCATCGAGGACCAGGCGCGCAACACGCGGGAGAACGCCACCTTCTCGGTGCGGATGCTGCGCGATAAGGGCATCACGGGGCCGGTGCTCCTCGTCACCTCGGCCTACCACATGCCTCGCTCGGTGGGCTGCTTCCGCAAGGCGGGGCTCGAGGCGATCCCCTGGCCGGTCGATTACCTGCGGTCGGGCTACGGCCCCGGCGCCTGGATCCCCAAGCCGGGCAGCCTCGGCCGCAGCGCCGTCGCGCTCCACGAGTACTTCGGCTGGCTCTCGTACAAGATCTCCGGCTACCTCTGAGCGAGGCCGCGCGACGACGGTCCCGACGAAGGCTTGCCCTCAGCGGCGGGCCGCGCTAGTTATGGGTCGCGGCAGCTTCGCACGACCGCCCAACCTGTGCGGCGCCGCTGGATCACCACCGTGCGCGAGCCCATCCTCCAGGCCTTCCCCGACCGACGCTGGTCGGTGCTGCACACGCGGGCGCGGCACGAGAAGAAGGTCGCCGCCGTCTGCGAGGGGCTCGCGGTGCCGAGCTACCTGCCGCTCTGCCCGCACCGCACCTTCTCCGGCGGCAAGGTGAACACCTTCCAGCTGCCGATGTTCCCGGGCTACGTCTTCGCCGCGCTGGCCCCCGGTGACCTCCTGCACCTGAAGCGGACCAACTCCGTCGCCCAGCGGATCGAGCCCACCGACGAGCAGGGGCTCCTCCGCGACCTCGGCAACGTCCTGCTCATCGAGCGCGCCGGGGTCGAGCTCGCCGCCGCTCCGACCTTGGGCGAGGGCCAGCGCGTGATGGTGACGAGCGGCCCCCTCGCGGGCGTCACCGGCACCGTGGTCCGGCACAAGAACCGCACGCGCCTGCAGGTCGCCGTCGGCGCCATCCACCAGGGCATCGTCATCGACGTGGCGCGCGAGGCGCTGGCGCCGGTGTAGCTCAGCTCCGCGTGCTCCGAACCCAGGCTGCTGGAGGCTGCTCTCCGGCCGGTGGTGTGCGGGTAGCATCAACAGTCTTGCCGTGGTATCTTATCCACATGAAACCCATACAGGTGATGGTCGAGGAGGAGCTCCTCTCCGCGCTCGACCGCGACGAGGAGGTCAAGCGCGAGGGCCGCTCGGCGGTGATTCGCCGCGCCGTCGCCGACTACCTGCGCCGGAAGCGCTCGCGACGGATCGCTGAGGCCTATCGCGCGGCCTACAAGGGCGGTGAGGGGCTCGGGAGTGAGTTCGAGGGGTGGGAGGCGGAGGGCGTTTGGCCCGATCCATAGCGCGAGGGGAGATCTGGATGTACCGCTTCCGCTCGCCGGACAAGCGGCGGCCAGTGCTCGTGCTCACGCGCGCCGAGGTGATCGATCTCCTCCACACGGTGATGGTCGCGCCCATCACCTCCACCATCCGGGGCGCGCCGAGCGAGGTGCTGGTAGGTATCGCGGAGGGCCTGAAGCACGACTCCGCCGTGACCCTCGACCACGTCCAGACAGTGGAGCAGGCAGGCCTCACGCAGTGCCTCGGTCGCCTCGGTCGCGAGAAGATGCGCGAGGTCTGTCGCGCGCTGGCGATCGCCACCGGCTGCCTCGAGTAGAGGCGTAGAGCCGCTCAGAGCTTGACCGGCACCCCGCCGCTCCGCATCGAGCGCTCGGCCGCGGCGAGCACGCGCACCACCGCGAGCCCCTCCTCGCCGCTCGTCTTCGGGCGCGTGTCCTCGGCGACGCAGCGGAGGAAGTGCTTGCACTCGGCGGTCAGCGGCTCGGCGAGCTCGAGGTGCGGGATGTGCAGGTCGCCGTTGCGGATCGAGAGGTACTCGCCGAAGGTGCTGAACTCCGGCGGCGCCTCGAAGCCCTTGTCGTAGATGC
>JAKLHH010000202.1 GCA_022710245.1 Myxococcota bacterium | reverse complement strand
CTCGTAGGTGCGCGGGTAGCTCGGGTCCTGGTCGACGATGCAGGCGAAGGGATCATCCTCGGTGTCGTCGAAGAGCGCGCCGGTCTCCTCGCAGTAGACGGTGAGGATGAAGCGCTCCTCGCCGCCCTCGGCGGTGTAGGCGTTGATCGCGAGCGGCCAGAGCGAGCAGGCGATCGGCTTCCAGTCCTGCGGGTTCTCGCCCGCGGCGAGCGCGGCGCCGTGCAGCGCGCAGCGGCACTGGCCCTCGTGGTAGAGGTTGAACTGGCAGCCGCCGAGCTCGTTGTCGTGCACCATCTGGAAGCCGTAGTCGTCGTCGACCTTGAACGGGTCGGTGGCGGGGTCGTGCAGGCGGTGCCCCTCGGGCAGGCGCGGCCGCACGTCGTCGAGGTGCGCGAGGACCACGGCGCGATCGCGCGCGGTGAGCGGCACCTCGTAGCGGCAGCAGCAGCCTCGGTCGACGAGCGGGCGCGTGCCGGCGCACTCGATGCAGCGCCGCGCGTCGCAGATGAAGTGGCGGCGGACGATCTGCGGCACGTCCACGTCGACCTGGCCGAGGCGCAGCAGCTCGCCGCGGCTCTCCAGCATGTCGACGTACTTGCGGGAGCTGTCCCACTCCAGCTCGCTGAGGAAGCGCTGGATCGTCTGCAGGCTGTGCGGTTTCGGCTTCGCGATCGGCTTCGCGGTCGGCTTCACCATCGGCTTCGCGATCGGCTTCGCGGTCGACTTCGTGCTCGGTTTCGTCGTCGGTTTCGGGCTCGGCATGCGCAGGCTTATGGCACAGGGTGCCGATGAAGACAAGGACGCGCTGGTCGCCGCTGCTCGTGCTGCTCGCCGCCCAGCTCGAGGACGTGCGCGTCGCCCCGGCCGTCGCCCAGCTCGAGCAGGTGCGCGTCGCCCCGGCGTCGCCCAGCTCGAGGACGCGCGCGTCGCCCGGCCGTAGCCCGGCTCTGTCAACGCTCGGCGACCAGGACCAGGTCGCCCGGCTCTTGGTCGCCGCCGCGCGTGGTGCTAGGCTCGCGCCCGGGCCAAACCGATGAGCCTGCTGCACGACGGCCTGACGCCGGAGACCCTGCGCACCTCCCACAAGAGCTGGTGGCACGACGCCTTCACCCGCCTGCTCCTCGAGGCCGTGCCCCCGCACACGCGCCAGCTGGTGGAGCTCGACTGCGGGCTCGCCGGCGCCGCGCACGCGCTGCTGCCCATGCTCCCCGAGGCGCGCTACCTCGGCTGCGACCTCGACCCCGAGCGCGTGAACGGCGCCCGGCGCGAGCTCGCCGCGGCGAGCCTGGAGGCTCGCGCCGAGGTCCGCCTGGCCGCCGCCACCGCGCTGCCGCTCGGCGACGGCGAGGCCGACCTGGTGCTGAGCGTGATGGCCCTCCAGCAGCAGCCGCAGCTCGGCGCCGCGCTGGCGGAGGCAGCGCGGGTGCTGCGCGCGGGCGGCAAGCTCGTCGCCATCGAGCCGGACAGCCTCGGCCAGCGCCTCTACTTCGACGGCGGCCTCGAGGAGGTGAGCCAGGCCTTTCACGCGCTCGCCCTGCGCGCCCGCGTGGCGCGCCAGCCCGCCGATCTCGCGCTCGGGCCGCGGCTGCCCGCGTGCCTCGTCGAGGCCGGGCTGCACCGAGTGCGGATGACCACGCACGCGATCAGCAGCACCGCGCTCGAGGCCGCGAGCGCCTTCTTCGGCCGCCTGCAGCGGGCCGCCGAGCAGCTCGCCCTCGAGAGCGGCCTCGCCGCCGACGACCCGCTGGTGCTCGCCTGCGGCGCGGCCATCCGCCGCTGCCTCTACTCGGGGCTGCCGAAGCGGGTCGGCTACTCCTGCCACCTGGTGCCGGTCTTCCTCTGCGTCGGCGTCCGCTGAGGACCGCCTGCTGCGGCCCACCTCCTGCGCTCCTCCTGCCCCGGGCTCCGCCGAGGACCGCCGGGTCGCCAAGGATCCCCCGCAACCTCGCCAGCTTGCCGATAGTTCATCCGCTGTGGATTAAATTGTGCACCTCTGTGGATTATAATGACGCCCCCCGCGCGCGGCGCAGGCGCCGCACGCCACCCGAGGAGGTCCTCGCTTGCGTCTCCGCCGACCCGCCTTGCTGCTGCTCCCGCTCTGCCTGCTCGCCTGCCACAAGTCGGATCCGATCACGCCAGCTGCCGGCGAGATCGGCGCCGCCTGCGCCGAGGAGAGCGCCTGCAACTCCGCCTTCTGCCTGGCCGACCCCAGCTTCCCGGAGAACTACTGCACGCTGGACTGCGCGGCCGACGGGGTCTGCCCCGAGGGGGCCGTCTGCCAGGACTACCTCACCTACAAGTTCTGCCTCGACGCCTGCGCGGGCGACGAGGAGTGCCGCGGCGGCTACGTCTGCGACTACGGCACCTGCCGGCCGCCCTGCAACCGCGACGACGCCTGCACCAAGCCCGACCTCTGCATGCAGGGGCGCTGCAAGGCGGGCTGCACCGACGAGGCCGACTGCACGGACGGCAAGCGCTGCCAGGGCGGCAAGTGCGTCGCGCCCTGCAAGAAGGACACGGACTGCGTCCCGGGCAACACCTGCGACACCGCGACCGGCGGCTGCGTGCCGAAGCCGGGCAAGAAGATGGGCGAGGCCTGCGGCAACTCCGCCGAGTGCGCGACCGCCTACTGCCTGCCGACGCGGAAGATCTGCTCGGTCAAGTGCACGGCGAGCACGGGCTGCCCGACGGGCTATGTCTGCGGCCTGGAGACCTTCGACAAGGACGGCGCGGGCACGCCCGACTCGGCCGAGGCCGACTGCGTGCCGGTCAAGGGCAAGGCGGCCGCCGGCGCGACCTGCGCGAAGGACGACGACTGCTCCTCGGCGCACTGCTACTACGGGTTCTGCATGGAGGGCTGCGCGGCCGACGCGGACTGCGGCGCGCTGCAGTGCGTGGACGTCAAGCTCCTCCTCGCCGGCGGAGTCCCGACGTACAAGGGCTGCCTGCCGAGGACGGGCGTCAGCACCTACACGCTCGGCACCTTCACCCCCGGGCCCTACGGCGAGGTGCGCGGCTTCGACGTGCCTCCCAACGCGGCGAGCTTCGTCCTCTCCGCCGAGGTGACCTCGACGACCGAGGTGCCGCTGATCGTCAAGCTGCAGGACCCGACCGGCGCGGTGCTCAACGAGATGAAGGACCAGTGCGACTTCTACTCGCAGCCCGACCGCTACTTCTATGGCGAGCAGTACTCGTCGATCTACGTGCCCAACACGCCGGCGGTGACGCTGAAGCCGGGCATCCACACCTACACCGTGGCCACGAGCGGGACCGGGCTCGCGGTGACGACCCGCCTGCAGCTCAAGCTCGGCAAGGCGCAGAAGGGCACCTTCGGCATCAACTGGTACTTCCTGAACATCGCCGGGACCTGCGTGCCGGGCGCGACCTTGAACGCTGCCAGCGCGCCGACCCACGCCTGGTTCGCCAAGCTGCGGAACAACATGTCGACCATCCTGCAGTCGGCCGGGCTCACCGTCGGCGCGCAGACCTACCAGGACCTGAAGAACCCGGCGCTCGACTCGATCGAGCTCTCCACCACGGGCGTCTCGACGGAGCTGCAGCAGCTCTTCGCCTCCTCGGCGGGCAAGACGGGGAGCTCGATCAACATCTTCCTGGTGCGCTCGATCGGCGTCGGCGGAATGATGGGCGGCGTCATCCTCGGCATCGCGGGGGGCATCCCGGGACCGCTCGCCGTGCACGGCAAGGTCCACTCCGGGATCGGGCTCTCGATGGAGACCGCCTGCTTCGAGCAGTACGGCTACAACCCCGGCCACACGATGGCGCACGAGATCGGGCACTACCTCGGCCTCTTCCACAACCAGGAGAGCGAGGACGAGCCCGGGCACAGCGGCGGCAAGATCACCTGCGCCTGCCCCTGCGGCCAGTACATGAGCTGCTGGAACGGGCAGTGGTGCCGCGGCGAGGATCCGATCCCCGACACCACCACCAGCCAGAACAACCTGATGTACTACGCGGCCGAGAGCACGCAGATGTTCGAGGGCAACCAGCTCACCGCGGGGCAGCTCCGGGTGCTCCTCGACAACCCGCTGGTCGGGCACTAGAGGAGGTCACCATGAGAACCCTGCCTTCCGTCCTCCTCGTCAGCCTCGCGGTCCTCGGCGCTCCGCTCGCCGGCGCCCGGGCCGACTCCCTGCGCGACCGCGTCGAGCTCGCCCTCTCCAGCCACGAGCGGCTGCCCGACCGGCAGCAGCTCCTGCGCATGGCGCCGGACGTGGACCGCGTGCTGCGCGAGATCATCGAGCAGCCGTCCCGCCGCGCCCTCGCGCGAGCCCGCGCGCTGCTCCTGCTCGGCCAGTTCCCCTCGGCGGCGAGCGAGCGCACGCTGCGGCAGGTCATCCGGGCGCGCGCCAGCGCCAGCGGCGGGCTGCCCGCGCTGGAGCTGCAGCAGGCGCTCGCCGGCTACGTCGCGGTGGCGGGCAAGGCGTCGCTCGAGGTGCTGCGCCCCTTCCTCGCCCACGCGCAGGTCGACGTGCGCCGCGCGGCGGTGGGGCTGGTCGGCCAGCTGCGCACGCCGCGCGCGCTGCAGCTCCTGCAGGCGCGCCGCGCGGTGGAGAGCTCGCCGATGGTGCGGGTCAGGATCGAGCGCGAGCTCGCGCGCTTCGCGCGGTAGCCTCCCTTCCTGCGGGACCAGGGCGGCAAGTTCGCCGGGGGGCGCTGGGGCTCTCCCTGCTACCGGTCCTTTCGAGCTTTCGCTGCCCGGGCCCGGCTTCGCCGGGGCCTCGCTCGCTCCATCGAGGAGCTTGTCGCTTGCTCGCATGTGCTTCGGTGCTGCCCGGCAGTCTGCGCCCCTCCCGTCTCGCCACCTGCCACCTCGGGCACTCGAGGCTGGCAGTGTCCTCGGCCCACTCGGCCCATGGACCTGATCGGGAAGGCGCCGGGCGCGAGTCGCGCTCGGGGCCGATTCGTCGAGCGTTCGTCGTCGGTGGTGGAGCAGGCTCTTCTGGCGCTCGACGAGGGTCCGTGGGCCGAGTCGGCCTCGGCTCTCGGGATGGAGGCCACCGCCGACAGGCGCGCAGGGAGCCGAGTGAGTGAGCGTGTTGGCTCGCTGACTGAACGGCATTGCTGCTAAGGTGATCCCGAATCGGCTGGACAGCGTGAGGAAGCTGGTCGAGAAGCTCGGGGCCAGCGGGCTGCAGGCCTAGGCCTGCCGCGCCCGCTCCAGCGACACGCGCAGCCCGTCGAGGCGCGTGTAGAGCTCGACCAGCTCGGGCCGATTCGCCGCCGCGCGCCGCGCCTCCACCTGCGAGTGCAGCCCCTGGAAGAGCGCCGCGGCCTCGCCCTCGAGCTGCTGCCGCGTGTCGCGGTACTGCTTCACGTCGCCCGCGAGCTCGTTGATCTGCGTGCCGCGCTCCTCCTCGAGCTCGGCGCAGCGCTTGTTGAGCTCGGTGATCTGGTAGGCGAGGTCGTCGATCTGCGCCTGCAGCCCCGCGGCGCCGCGCGGGTCGGCGCTGGCGCGGCCACGGACCTCGGCCTGCTCCATGCCGAGGTCGAGCATGGCGTAGCGGAGCCGCTTCTCGCGCTGGCCGTAGTCGAAGCGGATGCGGTCGAAGTTCTGCTCGGCGAGCGCGATGGTGCCGGTCAGCGAGGCGAGCTCCTCCTCGAGGACGAGGAGCCGCTCCAGCACCTCGCTCGTCTCGGGCGGCGCGAGGAGCGCGCGCACGAGCGCCAGCGCCAGCTCGAGGAGCACGTCGTGGTACTCGCCGCGGAGCTGGTTCGGGTCCAGCACCGCCGCCTGCGCGGTGGTCGCCGTCGGGGGCGGGCCCTCGTCGAGGAGCGGCGCCACCGGGTCGGGGCCGACGATGATCTCGGGCACCGAGCCGCCCAGGCTCTGCCAGCCCTCGGTCATCTTCGCGCGCGAGACCACGTCGTGCTTCGAGGTCGAGCGCTGGCGAGCCACGATCTCCTCGGACATACCGAAGAGCAGGCCGCGCACGCGGAGCAGGTCACGGCGCAGCTCGGCGCCGGTCTGGTAGCGCTCCGCCGGGTTCTTCGCCAGGCAGCGGAGCACCAGCGCGTCGAGCGCAGGCGGGATGCGGTGCTCGCGCAGGCGCGTCGAGGGCGCGGCGGGCGGCGTGCGCACGTGGGCCTGCAGCACCGAGACCGCCGTGCCGGTGAAGGGCGGGTCGCCGGTCAGCATCTCGTAGGCCAGGCAGCCGACCGCGTAGAGGTCCGAGCGCCCGTCGACCGGCTCGCCAGCCGCCTGCTCGGGCGACATGTACTCCGCCGTGCCGAAGACCTGCCCCTGCATGGTCAGCGCGACGCCGGCGAACTGCGGCGTCTGCAGCTTGGCGATGCCGAAGTCGAGGAGCTTGACGAAGTCCTTCTGGCCGCGCACCTCCGTGAGGAGGATGTTCTCCGGCTTCAGGTCGCGGTGGATGACGTTCACCCGGTGCGCGGTGTCGAGCGCGTCGGCGACCTGGGCGAGGATGGGCAGCGCGCGGCTCATCGAGAGCCGCGTCTGGCGCGACAGCAGCTGATCGAGGCCGCTGCCCTCGAGGTACTCCATCACCAGGTAGACCGAGCCCTCGTCGGTGGCGCCGAAGTCGGTGATGTAGATGACGTTCGGGTGCTCGACGCTGGCCGCGGCGATCGCCTCGCGGCGGAAGCGCTCGACGAAGCTCTTGTCGTGCGAGAGCTCCGGCTTGAGCACCTTGATCGCGAAGCGGCGCGGCAGCACCAGGTGCTGCGCCTCGTAGACCGCTCCCATGCCACCCTCCCCGACGAGGCGGAGGATCCGGAACCGCCCGGCGATGATCTGCTCCATGCCCGGCATTATCGTCCGAACGGGGCGGCCTTGTCACCGTTGCAGCGGGCCCTCCGGGCCCTCGCGGACCACGAGCCCGCGGCTCCCGTCGACCCAGACCTGCTCCCCGTCGCGGAGCTCGGCGGTCGCGCTCCCCGTGCCGACCACCGCCGGCACGCCCAGCTCGCGCGCGAGGGAGGCGGCGTGCGACAGGAGCCCGCCGTGGTCGGTGACCAGCGCGGCGATCTCGGCGAGCACCACCGCGAGCGCGGGGAGCAGCGTCGGGCAGACCACCACCGCGCCGCGGAGGTCCGCCTCGAGCAGCGCCTCGCTCCGCAGGACCACGCGCACGGCCCCGCGCGCGACGCCGCCCACACCGGCGCCGCGGAGGAGCGGCCCCGCGGGCGGCGCGACCCAGGTCAGGTGCTCACCCTCGATGGTGAGCGGTGGGACCAGGCGCCGGTTCGCCTCGAGCGCCCGCCGCTGGCGCTCGGCCTCCTCGCGCAGGTCGCGCTGCGGCCGGCCCCGACGCAGCACCTCGAGGACCTCGGTGATGGCGAGGAAGAAGACGTCGTCGACGGCGGCGAGCCAGCCTCGGGCCTGGAGCGCGCCCCCGGCCTGCAGCAGGGCGCGGCGGACGCCGGCCAGGGCCCGCGCGAAGAGGAGGTCGTCGTCCTCCTCGGCCCGGCGCGCGAGCCTGGCCGCCTCGAGGAGCGAGGCGAGGCGAGGCCGCTCGGCCGCGGGCAGCGCGGCGGTGAGCGCGGCGACGCGGCGGCGCGACTCGGCGCCGACCGCGTGCGCGCGCGCCAGCGGGTCGCCGCCCTGCGCCGCCAGCGAGAGGAGGCGCGGCGCCAGGCGGGCCGGCTCCTCGGCCAGCGTCGGCGCGACGAGGTCCCAGGTGCTCGCCACGGCGCCGTAGCGCTCGAGGTGCACCCGGAGCGCGGCGCGAAACGGGTCTCCCGGCGCCTCGGCGAGGAGCGGGTCGGGGCGAGCGAGGTAGTCCGCCAGGGCGGCGTCCTCGCGCACGAGCCCGGCGAGCGCGAGGAGCTCCTCGGTGCGGGCGCGGGTGGCGTGGCCGGTGTCGGCGAGGAGCGCGGGCTGCTCGGCCTCGGCGCCGTGCGCGCGCAGGAACCGGCGCAGCTCCTCGCGGGCGGCGCGGCGGGCATCCGCGAGCGGACCGCTGTAGAGCGCGTGGAAGCGGGTGAAGCGCTCGAGCGCGGCGTGCAGGCGCGCAGCGGGGTCGCGCGCCGCGCCGGGCTCCTGGTCCTCGAGCGAGAGCGCCTCGAGCGCGCGCCACAGCTCGGCGAGCGGCGCCGTGGGCCTGGGAGCGCTCCGCGCGGAGGCCTCGTAGAGATAGCCGCACTGGACCATCAGCGACGGCGGTCCCCCGCGCTGCTCCTCGAGGAGCTCGATCAGGCTGGCGTGGGCCGGTGAGAGCGGCTCGGGGTTGTGCTCGCGATCCCAGCGCCACGGCGTCGCTGGCTCCTCGAGGCGACGCCAGACGATGGGGAAGCCGCGGGGCGCGGCGGCCGGCCGGCTGAGACGCGCCTGCACCAGCCACACCTCGGCCCCGTCGTCGACCCACTCCAGCTCGACGGCCCCGCCGAGCGCCGAGTCGAGGTCGCGGGCGGCGAGGTCGAGGCGGGCGATGACGGTGGCGGGCAGGCGGCTCGCGGCGGGCGACGGCGCGCCCGGCTCGAGGAGCAGCACCTCCGGGTCGCGGGAGCCGTCCGCGAGCTCCGCGCCCGGCCCCGGCACCGCCTCGATCCGCAGGTGCCCGCTGCCCGGCAGCGCCCGGTCGCGCGAGAGGACGAGCCCCGCCCAGCGAGCGCTCACCTGGCGCTGCAGGATCACCGCCATCGCCTCGGCCCCTGGCCAGCTCCCGCGCAGGCCGAGGAGCGCCCAGCCCGGCGGCTCCCAGAGCGAGCGCCAGCAGCGGCGGATCGCCTCGAGGAGCGCGCCCAGGTCGCGCACGTCGAGGACCGAGGTGAAGACCCCGGCGCTCGGCGCCTCGAGGTCCTCGCAGCTCGCCGAGGAGCGCACCGCCAGGGGCCAGCCAAGCGCCCTCGCCGCCTCCTCCAGCTCGGCGAGCAGCGCGGGCGCGGGCTGCCAGGCCGCGAGCGCCGCGAGCGCGAACGTCGCGAGCTCCTCGGCGCGGGCCGGGTCCACGCGGCCAGGCGCCGGAGGCAGTGGAGGCTCCGGAGGCAGTGGAGGCAGTGGAGGCAGTGGAGGCAGTGGAGGCAGCGCCCCGCGGTAGGCATCGAGGGGCAGACAGCAGCCCTCGGGGACCGACCAGCCGCGCTCGAGCAGGCGGCGCAGCCCGAGCGCCTTGCCACCGCAGCGCTCGCGCGAGGCGGCGGCGAGCGGGATCAGCGTCGCGGCGGACGACATCGACTCCTCGCCTCCTTTGGGAGCAAGCGCCTCACCACCCTGGCGCGGCGTCGCTCACTGCGGCACGCTCAGTCGTTCTCGTTGACCACCAGGTTCACCGCGCTGCCCGGGGTGACCAGCGCGTCGGCCGCCGGGGTCTGGCGGATGATGACCCCCGCGCGGCGGTCCTCGTCGTGGCCGTAGGTGACTCGGCCGGTCTTCAGCCCCGCGGCGCCGAGGAGCTTGCCCGCCGCGTCGGGGGTCTTGCCCACCACCGCGGGGACCTTGACCTGACCGCCGCCGCTGGAGACGACCAGGCTGACCGCGCTCCCCCGGGGGACCCGCTCGCCCGCCGCCGGGCTCGAGGAGATCACCTGCTCGGCAGGGGTGGCCGGGTCGACGCGGCGCTCGATGGGGCCGGCGCGGAGGCCCGCGCCGCCGAGGAGCTGGAGCGCGCTCGCGAGGGGCAGGCGCGCCA